>CAXUHF010000010.1:69398-72958 GCA_964250765.1 uncultured Ktedonobacteraceae bacterium
CAGTGCCGCTTTTTGTATGATACCAGACTGGTAGGTATGAAAAAGATGCTCGGTTGTAATAATTGTGTTGGTCACGCAGACAACTCCCGCGCAATCGCCTCAACCGTCACAGCCTCTTGTGAAAGCGGAATCCCAATTTTTCGCAAACGTGTTGCAAGTTCGATTGGCTCTGGTATCGCCAGTTTCAATGAGCGTAACCTGGACACATCGGCAAAAAGCATTGCAGGAGTTCCCTCCATCACGATTTGGCCTTGCTCCATCACAATAATGCGTTGTGCCAGTGCTGCCTCTTCGAGCAGGTGCGTTACTTGAATCACGGTGAGTCCTTGCTCTCTGTTTAACTGATGTAATAGCGTGACAATTTCCTGACGTGAAAGCGGATCGAGCATTGATGTAGCCTCGTCCGCGATAATACACTTTGGAAGCAATGCCAGTATGCTCGCGATAGCGACACGTTGCCTCTGCCCACCAGAGAGCCTATGTGGTGGCAAGCGACGCAAGGCAGAAATTCCTACTGCAGAGAGCGCAGCATACACTCGTTCAGCAATTAAAGCACGAGCAAACCCTCGGACTGACAATGACCATGCAATATCATCCTCTACAAGCGTGGCGATAATCTGATTATCTGGATTTTGAAAAATCATGCCCACCGTATCACGGATAGTACGACGTGCTGTCATATCACGTGTATCAAGCTCATTGATTAACACACGTCCTGTATCAGGAATAAGTAGCGCATTACACAGACGCGCCAATGTTGATTTGCCGCTTCCATTATGTCCCAGCACCACTACGTACTCGCCCTCTTGTACATGCAAACTCACATCACGTAGAGCTGCTTGCGGTTTCTCTTTACTCGTCACCTGAGTAGGATAAGTATAGCCTACATGCTGTATATCAATGCTCATGCTCTCACCGCCCCCTGTCTTTTCAGCATACGTCGCCGCCGCACGACTCTTTTCAAGAGCGAACGAGAGAAACGGCGTCTCCATTTTTGCATACGACCTTCGGGAAAAGGACGCACTGAGTAGCCAAGTCTCCGTACCAGCGAATTTGTGACAGCATAAATCGCAATAACAAAAGGACACAGAAGTACCCATAACGCTACATAATAGAAACCCCACCAGTATCTAAAACCAAACGTAGCTAAGGGTGTGATGAGCGGCACAAGTGTATGCTGCCACCATTCACCAAGTCCAACACTGGCTGAAAGCACTCCGATCAGACTTATCGCACCAGTGTAGGCATTATGCAAACCACGAACGAGCGTATTGAACGGCAATCCTAACAAAAATGTGCTGAGAAGGATAACGATGTACAGTGTAAGCGCACCACATGTTATGCCTATCAGAAGCAACAAGAAATGGGGTAAGCGATGTCTCATGGTGAAGCCCAGGAAAAGACCACCCGTTGCCTCTAGCAACATAAACACAACCAGCTGCGGACCCACCACAATTGCAGAGATGAAGAGCGCGACGATCATCCCCATCACACCAACATATAAGCCACGCCGCAGAACAAGCACCGCGAACACGATGAAGATAAGTACACGAAAAAAATCGCCGCCAACGGGCAGATACAATGTTAGCAGTTGAAACACAACCGCGATATCCGCGAGTAATGCCCCTTCCGCAATCTCTATCGCGTTCAGTTTTCGGAACATGTATAGTCCTTAGTATTCTATTTATTGAGAAAGGCAAGGGCGCCCGCAAGGGGAACGCCCCTCCCATACGATGCTGACCATCGAGAGCGGATTCGTGTATGGGAGGGGCGTTCCCCTTGCGGGCGCCCTTGTTCCCAGTGAAACCTTCAGTTATTGTAACTCTTTAGAGCATCATCGACAATATCCTACAAACGCCAGAGTTGCTTTAACGCTGTGATTAACTGGCTTTGACGTTGCTCTATCATGGCAGGAGTCCATATGCGAAAGCCTAGCACTTGCGTTGTTAAGGCAAAGGGTGAGATGCCATCTTTCGAGAGAAAATACCTCTGCTTCTTATCCTCGAAATCGAAGTTTTCGGCTTTCATGTTTTTTCCCTGTGACAACAACACGAGATTGCCCAAGCGATGTACGTACTTCTGGCGTATCTCTTTGGATGGAAACGCTTTGACCCATTCGCTATCGAGTGCGGGACGTTGTGGCAATACATGCTCTATCGTCACGGTCTGATGATCGTAGGATGCGACCTTCTCTGAGAGTTTCGTGTCCAAGCGCAACAGGACATAGCGGCACGGATAGTGCAACAGATAAATGTCACCATCAAGCACACGCAGGAACTCGAAACGCTCTTTCGAGGTCAACTGAAGCGGCGATTCTGGATTGAATAGGTCTTCATCTGAATCAATCGCGTACAACAGTTCACAATAGCGGTCGATGCGCTTATATGGAGGAACGCGACATACCATGAAACTGATAACGAGGCGTTCCAGGTCCGCCAGGAAACGCAAGACTAAATCTGGTTGCTTGCGATGATTTTTGACAAAGTAGTAAAGTGCGGGTGGCGTCCATTGTGCATGGTCGAGATAGTTTAGCCATTTGAACATAGCATTTATCTCTTTCGCCTTCGCGGGTAAACCTTGATTGTAATTGGTCTTGAGAATGTTGTTGAACGCGTGCGCATAGGGAAACAAAATAGTGTCAATAAAATCTTGCGGCGTCGAGAAACGCGGTCGCACGTATTGATTGAACTCTTCGATCATGCCTTTGCTCTGACGCTTTTTAGAAAAGATTGCACGTAGATGAAAAAAGAGATTTTCAAATTCCTCGGTGCCAAGCATCGTCTCCATCTCTTCCCACTTTGTCGCATACTCATCCTGTTTACTGGAAGGGATGAGACTCACAAGATCGGCCTTCAAAATATCAGGGTAGGAAAGGTTCAGGCCACGACTGTTCAGCACGGCAAAGATCCGATACACGGCGTCGAGATCCGGGCTAGATACGGCAACGACAATCAAAAAGCAACGGTTGATAATGAATTGTGTTAGCGCGGTAAGTTGAGCGTCCGAGAGCTTTTTCAGTTCACGCACGAAGCCAAGTGTGTTAGCACGAATGTTACGCTGACTTTCCGGTAACTGCGAGTCTTGTAATTCCTGTAGTGCTTCGATACCGCCTTTTTCCTGAATATAGGTTTGAAAAAACTTCGCGTCGCGCTCACGCAACTTCAAACGGTACCGTTCTGGCGTGCCAGTGATAATATTGCCCTTCTCGGATAGAAACGAGGTCAAGCTTTCCGCGTAGCCTGTGCTAATCAAACTGCGAATTGCGGATAAGAGCATTGTCAGGGTTGTCAGACGCTGCTGTCCGTCAATGACTTGAGCATCCGGCTCATCGCCTTTGATGATAACAATACTACCTAGAAAATAAGGGGATATATCGTCAGTGGGCTTGTCACCACCCTCCATAGCCGTTAATAAGTCCTGATAGAGTTCTTCGGACTGCTCTGTCGTCCATGAGTATGATCGTTGATATAAGGGAATAGTAAACACAAAATCGTCACTAAATATCTTCTTAATTGGATACTCGGACCCATGAATGTTCATTTTGCTCAAAACGTCGCTCC
>CAXUHF010000011.1:0-11134 GCA_964250765.1 uncultured Ktedonobacteraceae bacterium
GTAGGGGAGACCCTCGCGGTCTCCCTGCATTTTTACTTAAAAAGTGCTAAAAGTATTTTGGTAGTATATTTATACTTAAATTTGATGTTACCATTTTGTTTTAAGTGTATTATATAAAGTAGAGACGTTTTTCATAGTTGTATAGCTGATAGGAAAAAACTTTATGACGCGCCCAACTCTTAAAGACTATTACAAGTATTACCTGGCGACCCTTTTTGTAGTTATTATGGTAGTTGCTATTATAAGTAGTACCTTCGTGTTAACACGGACAAGCTATGTACATGCTGCCGCCCCAAAATTATCCATTCAGTTTACTTGTGCTAATGCTGTGGACAACAAACATGGTAGTGTTTGTGTTCATACACAAGCGAAAGCTGCTTTAACAATTCGTATACGATATTGCACTGGCTATTATGCGGTCAGTAAGAGTCTAAAAGGTACTCAATATGCCGATACGCATGGCAATCATATATGGATATGGACCCCGCAGACGAAGTGTAAAGGAGCTGCAACTGCATATGTAAGTGAGCAGTTTGGTAAACAATCCTTTAATGCTGTAGACAAGTTCATCGTCAAATAGCGCGTCTATACAATCTAAGTTTTCACCAAAACGAGCCATAACTTCCACCATTTTAAGTGGAAGTTATGGCTCGTTTTGGTGTAGAGCTATATGACTAAAGTGGGTTGTACGATGAGTAAGATAACGCTATAATCTGATATGCGATAGGAGGAAGACATCTCAATGCACTATCACAATAGATACAATCAAAGGATGCAACCATAAAATGTTATTAACACTGCCACTTGTATTATTTATCGTCATGACAGAAGTTTCCATTGGCTCTTTCACCGTCCTTGTGCTACTCGATTGGCGCAACGAGGTGAAGCGTGGCTTTCTGGTTTCATATGCCCTTATCTATCTTGGTTTAACCTATCTTACGTATCTTTTCCAGCAGAACTTTGCAACGCCCGAACAACTAAGTAGCTATCATCAGCTTGACCAACTCTGGACAAGATATGAAACCCTACCCTTACTGCTGTTCTTTCTGCTAATGATTCCCTACAACGTCCTGCTCTGGTTCGACAAGACCGCAGGTGTGGATGCGAAGAGAGAGGCTGAAAAGGCACAGTTAGAGCCAGCAAACAGCGAAGAGCCAATCGCTGAAAACGTAAAGCCAGTACGTCGCTTCTCTATCGTGCGTATTCTACGCTTACTTAGCGGAGTTGGAACTGTAGCTGCTGGCCTCACAACTCTTTTTGTAATGGCGATGATTTTTCGCCCGCTTGCCTCTGCAAATGTTGGCGGAGCATTCACTGTTGCTAGTTTCTTTGCAGCCGCGCTCGCTCTTGGAGGCGTGCTTACCGCTATGTGGCTTGGGCACTGGTATCTTGTCACTCCTGCGCTTTCAGAAAAGCCATTACAGTTCGCCACAACGCTTGTATTGCTCGGCGTACTCGCCCAGGTTCTCTTCGCGTTTACAGCTGGTCCAAGTACCGTACCACAAACAACTGCGCAACAACCATCATCTGGAATTGTGACACCCACGACGACTCCTAACACGCATGTCAAACCCGCGAATGCACCAACGTATACACCGCTCAGTACCGACGCGATTGGTTGGCTACGTATTCTTGTTAGCTTCATCATTCCGCTTGTTCTAGGTGGTCTCGCATGGAAGCTCATACGCGACCGCTCATTCCAGTCCGCAACGGGTATGCTATATCTCGTCGTTGTCTGCACTCTCGCTGGTGAAGCAATGGCGCGTGGACTCTTCCTCGTTGGCCTATAGCATTTTTTACAGTAAGGCAAAGGGCACATGCATTCGCCATTGGCGAATGCATGTGCCCTTTGCCTTACTGCTGTAATGTTTTTTCACGCTCTTTTAGTTCGCGGCGCAGAATTTTGCCGGAGGCTGTTTTAGGAATCGTGTTGATAAACTCAACATGATGCACTCTTTTATAGCCTGCCAGCTTTCCGTTTGCGAAGGCGACGATATCTTCGGGGGTGACAGAGTGTCCCTCACGTATCACGACAAGCCCCTTGATAAGTTCGCCTGCCTCATCATCTGGCACGCCAATCACGGCTGAGTCTAGGACCGCAGGATGCTCTAGCAGAAGGGCCTCGATTTCCGCAGGGGCAACACCAAAGCCTTTGTACTTAATCATCTCTTTTTTGCGATCAACTGTATAGGTGAAGCCTTCTGCATCCACATGTCCGATATCGCCTGTGTAGAGCCAGCCGTTACGTAGGGCACGTGCTGTTTCTTCTGGTGCCTTCCAATAGCCCTGCATGACCTGTGGTCCTCGCAACACAATTTCGCCATCCTCGCCTACTGACAATTCGCGCGTTCCCGTTTCGATATCCATAATCTTTTGTTCGGTATTATGAATAGGCAAGCCAATACTTTCTAAGCGCATAATTGGAAATGGTTGAGCGTGAGTAAGTGGTGATGCCTCTGTCAATCCATAGCCTTGTACAACGGTGATACCTGACTTCTCGGCAAGCTTTTTCGCAGGCCCAGATGGTAGTGGAGCAGCTCCAGAAAAGATGTACCGGACTGTCTTCAACTTGCTGGTGTCAATTGGTGCATTGGCAAGTGCTAACACGATTGGGGGCACTGCAAAGTAGAATGTGACTTTGTAGCGTTCACAAAGTTCTAGTGATTGTGGCAGATCGAAGCGTTCCATAATAACCTGTGTTCCGCCACAGGACAAGAAGCCGCCTGTCAACATCACACCATAGATGTGATAGAAAGGTAGAAAATTCAATGCCACATCTGTTTCATTGATGCGCAACGCCGTTGTGAATTGCAGATTATTTACGCCAAGGTTACGATGTGTCAACAATGTTCCTTTGGGTAAACCCGTTGTACCCGATGAATATGGGAGGGCAACTAGATCATCACCCTGAATATCGACGTGTGGTGGTAGGTCTGACGGAGACTCACGCAGAAGAGAGCCAAAAGTAACCGCGTTTGGCATACTCTCAGGTACCTTATCACCTGTTACAAGTACATGCTGAAGATTTGGAAATGCTTTGTGGCTCATCGCTAATTGGAGTACAGGTAGAAGGTCGCTTTGTATCAGAATCGCTTTGGCCTCGGAATTTTCAATTTGATATGCCACCTCACGCTCTTTGTAGCCTGGATTCATAGGACTTACGACGACGCCTATCGAGGCAGCAGCGATAAACGTTACTGTGTATTCTGGTCTATTCGCCATGAATAAACAGAGACGATCACCTTTGCGCAAACCCAGGTTGTATAAGCCATTTGCTATGCTGTTAATCATAGCAATAACTTCACGGTAATTGAAGGTCATGTTCTGATACACCATAGCGAGGCGTTCAGGAAAACGCTCTGCTGCCGACCGCACATGGAAGTCATAAGGAACATCGGGGAAGCTGATGTGTGGGCGGAACAATTCAGGGGCAAACATTTTCTCGGACATGCCTGGGCGTCCTTTCTGGCTCACTTCTTCTCTGAATGAGCAACTCAGAAAACCTATTGTTTTTAGTACACGTCTTCACGCTTGACTTCGTATACCAAACTTACACCATAAGCTTGTGCATTCTAGCATATCTCAGTTGGTGTATAAGGTCAAGAAATTTTTTATCAAGGTCTGACAACTAAAAAATGTATAGAATACATCTAAACAAAGGACGTTAAGTAGTGCTACAATGCGTTTGTGCTGCTTGTGTTTGAAGATAAAGCAAACACAAGCGGTACAAACGCATTGTAATTGGAGAGAGGATAGAATATGAGTACTTCGGAAGTTGCTGGACTCAATTGGTCCACCGAGCGATTTATTCCTGGGTTTCAACCTGTAACACATCTTGATATTTGCACCGTAACTGGTGCATCAAACGAAACAACTATTACCCTTACTACACTGGTAGGTTTGGTCAATCGTCCACAGCCAAAGATATATCTTATCATGGGCAACGACGAGGCTTTCTGGCTAAAAGAAGTATTTAGCGATATT
The DNA here is from genome assembly GCA_964250765.1 of uncultured Ktedonobacteraceae bacterium. GTDB lineage: Bacteria > Chloroflexota > Ktedonobacteria > Ktedonobacterales > Ktedonobacteraceae > JBBQVS01. The sequence goes on from CAXUHF010000011.1 coordinate 3,985, forward strand.
CCACAAAATGTTATTTCTGCTACTGGTGATAATGCCCTCGATGCGCTTCTCGATATGTATCATACCAGTGTAAAAGGTATGGTCATATACGATCCAAGTCTTAAAGATACTATAAACATTGCTACCATGATTGCGGCTCAGCAGGATGGCATCGTTGTTTCTCCAACGCAAGCGTCAGTATTACAAAGCAAGTATCCTTTCTCAATCCTTACTGACCTGCGTACACACGGTTGGAAAAGTCGTTTGCAGGCATATCACTGGGCATTGCAAAACCTGCGCAACGGCTCTTCGTCACGCCTTGTCGCGGGTATAGGCCCAGGAAATGTGAACTTGCGCTCCTTTCTCGTCGCAACACGCGCCTTTATTTATAACCTTGACTCACGCAACTATTTGCCAAGCCCAGCGAGTCTTATGAGCGACGGATTATTTTCGGAACGTGGGCTAATGCGTCAAATTCTGACATCATTTCCGGCGGGCGCAACACACCTAGGCTGGTTCCCGAATGAAAGCAGTGGTGTTAACCTGACCTCGAAAGCTGCAATGACTGTTCTTGCTACCGATCATTTTACAAACCTTGATGTGTGGACTGCTACCCAATCTATAACAGCAATAACACCGTCAACATCATTTCATGAAGACGAACCTACACCAACGACGAACACCGTTTACGTCTCGTTTACCATAAGCGATGGTGACAACTTGCAATATTGTCAACATCGGATGAAGAACATCTGGTGCGACCCTGTTCGTGGTACGCTTCCTATCGGCTGGACTATTTCACCTTCGCTTTTGCATGCAGCACCACGACTTGCCGAATACTATTTGAAGTCTGCGACACCCAACGATGAATTTATTGCAGGTCCGAGTGGAGCAGGCTATATCTTTCCATCGCATTGGCCTGCCGAACATCTCGATACATTTCTACAAATCACTGGAAAACAGATGCAAGCTATGAACATCACCACGCTTGAAGTTCTTGATACCGACTACTTGGAAAGTTCAGGACTGCCCTTTATCTCGCATATCCGGCAGACGGGCATGGTTTTCTTCAACGAAGAGCGAAAACATCGCTTCGCACAGGCACTTCAACCATTTGGCCTACATGGAATGCTCAGTGGTGCTGGTCTGAAAAAAGTTGAGTCGAAGCAAATTGATGGCGTAGGATTTTATCAAAATCTTGGTTTAGCGGGTAGCGTAGGTGGAACCGTGAGAATGATTAAAAATGCAGCTGCAAACCGCACGGAGCGTCCCCTCTTTCTGAATGTCTACATGCTCGCGTGGAAGATTGGTCCATCAGACCTGAAGGCTATTGTACAGCAGCTCGACAGTGGCTATGAAATTGTCCTACCCAAGACGCTTTTAGCTATGCTTACCAAGGCATCTACATGAGTGTAACACAAACACTCAGCGTTGGCTGTTATCGTCTCGCCGCGAATGTACGCCTGACACAAACTGAAAACGGGGAGATGGTTGCACTCTGTGACTATCCCCTTCGTGTAGTACCATTGAACCCACCTCTTGCACGTCTCCTCTCGTTTTGTACCGAAGAGCGTAGCTGTGAGGAACTTGCTACATTACTATCTATGCCACTCAAACGCGTAGAAGCACTGTGCGATTCACTACGCTGGAAATCTCTCCTAGAGGCGGGTCCAGTAGCTCAGCCAAAGAAGTGGCCTACACTCTCCATCGTCATTCCAAGTTACAATCGCGCCAACGAGCTTGAACGTTGTCTACGTTCTCTGTTCTTACTCACATATCCTCATCAACTCCTAGAAATTCTTGTCGTTGATGACACCTCAACCGATACTACCTCGGCTGTATTATATTCTTTAATATCAGAGGCTGAGACTTACAACATAGAGCTACGTAGCGTCCGACATATACAGAGGCAAGGTGTTGCCATCAGTCGTAACACAGGGGCAGATGCGGCAAGATATGAGCTTATTGCCTATATCGACAGCGATTGTGTAGCCTCACCCACATGGCTCACTAAACTTGTTCCCCTCTTTCAAGATACGCGAATAGCAGCAGTTGGTGGTATGATTCGTGGATACGAACGTCAGAGCATACTAGGCCGCTATGAAGATACATGTTCCTCTCTCCACATGGGGTCGAGACCACAACAAGTACGTCTTGAAGGACTGTTAACCTACTTACCCACTGCGAACCTTGTTATTCGTCGTGCTATCTGGCAATCCCTCGGCGGCTTCGCCCCACTCCCACAAGGTGAAGACGTAGACTTTTGTCGGCGCATTCTCTTGAGTGGTGCACACATTCGCTACATCCCACAAGGCATCGTCTATCACGACTACCGTACAACACTGAAATCATTCCTCAAAATTCGTGCCGCCTACGCAACGGCAGAAGCTGCCCTCCTTCAACGTCATCCCACTGAACGGCGCATACTCGTACTTCCACCCGAACAAGCCACGTTTGCTGGTATTGTGTTAGGTGGTTTATGGAGCGTAAGTCTGTATGTAGTGGGGCAAATGATTACGGATTTGTGTCGGCGTGTAGGGGTTCGATTTATCGCACCCAAGCACGAGCGAAGCAATGTGCGCTCCACGTTGATCATACCGTTCATCATTAGCACACTTCTATCAGCCCTATCCCTAACATTATTTAGCACACGTAATCGCCTCCAAAAAGTACGACAACAGCACATCTCTATTCCTTTTACAACCGTCTTCAAAGCAACACTACGAGGCAACCTTGCCTATACCTATCACTTGTGTCGTCACCTGACGCGGTACTACACCTTACCTCTATTAGCTCTTGGACTTTTATTCTTCCCATTTTTTATTCTTATAGCCATAATGCTATGCATTGTCATGAGCGTAGACTACTGGCGTTTGAAACCCTCGATGAAGTGGATTGAATATATTCTATGTGCTATTCTTAACGATTGTGCCTATGAAGTTGGTGTTGTGCAGGGCTGTATGAACTACAAGACGTGGAAACCATTGGTGCCGATTATTAAGAGGCATATTTGATTTGGTAGGGACTAGATTATGCGGTTTGATAAAATAACGCGGATACGTCACTTGTAGGGGTCTAATTCCATTACACCCTTTTAGCAATCAAGAATGTTGGAGGCCATATGCAACGTTCCATCAAATCCTCTCACATGGTGTGTCGCCACCAGCGTGTAATGGAATTAGACCCCTACGGACGTTTTCTATCCTGAGTATTTGGTCAAAGACGATTATCGCGTTCAAGGCTGAATTATTGGCTACACATAGAAAATAGTGGAGACTAAAATGGCGAAATATATACCTCGTCGTTGTTGAGAAAGCCAAAGGAAACTATTCGGCCTATGTACCTGATCTTCCTGGTTGCGTTACCACAGGTAACACAATGGATGAAATACAACGTAACATACTTGATTGATTGGATGGTGCCTTACTTAGATGCCAATGCCGATTTGATGGGATAGATATCGAATCAGCGTTAGCGTCCAGTATGGCCTATTTCAATGTCGCTTTCCACTCAGAAGATTGGACGACCTCGGCCTGACGTGGAAAAACTTTGGAGAGTAGTATACGCTGGACTTCTTCATCACCATCAAAACAGCAATCGGCTAAGACCGTCAACTGATAATCCTTGTCAGCCGCTTCCCGTAGTGTTGATAAGACAACTCCACTGGTGGAGATACCACTAAGTACCAAATGAGAAATACCTTGTGCTCTCAACACCACTTCTAAATCACTTCCGCTAAACCCACTGACGCGACGTTTCGTGACGACAATATCCGTTGGCTGTGGAGCGACGGCAGGATGAATCTCAGCTGTGGTCATTGATGCTGATGAGGAGGATAGGCGCTGTCTAGTAGCAGTGAAAGACTTATTATTTGGGCTTATTTCGGGATAACCTGGACGAAAGGCTACAACCACATAGATTACGGGAATCGATGCGGCACGAGCGATATCAATAGCGGTGCCGATGGGCTTGAGAAAGTCTTCTGTTTGTGCAAACCGAGAGACGATGCTTTCTTGTACATCCATTACTAAAAGAGCTGTTTGCGAATGTGTATTAGACATGAAAATTTCCTTTCTGTTACGAAACGATAAAAGCTTTTCTTTATGCTAACTACTCAAGTTTCATAGCTGTAGTTGACTCTATAAGGCTTTTCTCCGCTGGTTTACGTAGAAGCCAGCCAACACATGCTACAACAAGGCATAGAATACCGCCAATCAAGAATGTGGTTGATACGCCAATGTGTGTTGTTAAGAGACCGGACAGGAAGTTCCCTAACGGCAAGGCACCCGCGTATATCAATAGATACACACTTATAATCCTGCCACGTAGATGATTGGGTGCGATCGTTTGAACGGCTGTAGCGGCTGTAGCTGTCATGACGATCTGTGCAAAGCCTATGCCAATGAGTAAGGGGAACGAGAGGATGTAAAAGTGAGAAAGCGCAAACGCGATCTCAAGTATGCTGAACACAAATGCAGCACTCAGGAGAAAGCGAATAGTAGGTTTGCGGTTTCCCCATGCGACCCACAGTGCTGAGAACAAAGCACCAAGCCCATAGGCTGCTGCAATGAAGCCATAACCTCTCGCCCCAGCGTGGAATACCTCAGTGGCAAACAGGGGCAGCATCACATTGAAGGTGATACCGAACAACGCGACTCCACCAATGAGTCCTATAATCAAAAGAACGGCTGGCATGTGCCAGGAGTAGGATAGACCCTCGCGCAAGCTCTGGAACGTACTGAGTTTTTTATCGTCCGCTCGTTTGCTGGGCAAGGCGTATAACATGCGCGGATCAATCATGAACAGCCCGATAATAACAGCGATAAAACTGAGCGCGTTGAGCAGAAAAAGTGGTGTAACGCCGAACAGGGCAATGAGTACACCACCAAGACCTGGACCCAGCACGCGAGCCATATTCACGAGCGAAGAGTTAAGGGCAACCGCGTTTGGCAGGTCTTCGCGGCCTACCATTTCATTAATAAAAGCGTTTCGTGCAGGCGAATCAATTGCATTTGTAATGCCTAGCAGAGCTACCAGGAGCAGGATGTGCCAAACTTGTACCACTCCCGTTATCACTAGGAGCCACATGACGGTTGACTGAACAAGCGAAATGGATTGTGTCACGAGTAACAGAGTGCGCTTGGGTACCCGATCAGCCAGCACACCGCCATAGAGTGAGAAAATCATCACTGGCAAGTATTGTAGCAAGCTCACTACTCCGAGTAGCAACGCGCTATGTGTCAGTTGCAAGACCAACCATGCCTGCGCGGTTAGCTGCATCCATGTCCCGACCTGTGAAACCATTTGACCGAAAAAGAACAGTCGGTAGTTACGATGGTGTAGGGCAACAAACGTTTTTCGTAAGCCCCTAGTTTGTGTACTAGGTTGCTGCACCTCTTCGAGAATAGCTTTGGGAAGTAGTTGTTCTTGAGTGTCAGAATTCATTGGTTTTACTCCAGAGAATACTAGTAGCATAACAATTCATTGAGTGCTGAATAAATATATGAGCTGACTGTAAGAGATGAACATTTTTGGTTCCTTCCATGAATGGATTTGCTCCTTCGCTTTTTCTATCGTATTAGAATTATATTCTAGCATTTTGTTCTAGTCAAGGGTATGCTATAATTGAGGAGCAGAAGAAAAGAGTTCAGAGAGAAAAAGCGAGTAGCAGCATGGTCATTGGAGATGCCGGGCAGAGCACGACTAAAGAATCCCGGAGGCAAGCTATATTAGACGCGGCACTTACCTGTTTTGCGAACAAAGGGTTCACAGAGACAACAATGGAGGACATTCGGAAGCTTTCAGGAGCCAGCACGGGAAGCATCTATCATCATTTCTCAAATAAAGAGATGCTCGCTCGCGCACTCTATCTTGAAGGACGCAGTAGTCTCAATGCTGCACTTTTCGCATCCCTCACTGCAAATACTCTGCGCGAAGGCATTGAAGCACTTGTTCACGCGTATCTGAATTGGTTTGAACAACATGCAGACCTTGGACAATACCTTCTACAAGCAGGTGAATCGGAGTATCTAAGTGCATATATCAAAGTACTCCGACAGAAGACCAGAACCATGCTCCCGACAGAGCGCCTTTCAGGACAGGTGTTACAGTGGCTGGCTCCATATATCAGTGACGGAAGCGTGGTCAAGCTGCCGCAATCGCTCTATATTCCCCTCATTCTCGGTCCAAGTCGAGAATTTGTTCGTATCTGGCTGAGGACGCAGCAACCAGCCGAAATACAGGAGGTACGGGAGCCTCTTGCGAAAGCGGCTTGGTTTGTCATCGCTACACCTGTTTCCTAAGGTTGAATACCGGGGAAGGACTTCACAAGAACTAAAAATGCTTGCTAGAGCGACAATCATATTTATTATTGCTCATACACTTGCTTTAACTTTGCTATGTCGATTTTATGCATTTGCAGCATTGCCTCTGTTACTCTTTTCGCTCTCTGAGCATTACTATCACCCAACATCTCACCTAAAGCTGTGGGGACGATTTGCCATGACACACCAAATTTGTCTTTCAGCCAGCCGCACTGTCCCTCTTCTCCTCCGCCTTCGGTAAGTTTTTCCCACAACTCATCTACCTCTTCCTGTGTCTCACAATTCACGAAAAATGATATAGCTTCGGTAAATTTGAAGTATGGACCACCGTTTAACGCCATAAAATGTTGTCCATGCAGTGTAAATGTCATGGTCAAGACAGTTCCCTCTTGCCCTGGACCAGCTTCTCCATAGCGGCTAACATTTTCTATGCTTGAGTCCCTAAAAATAGAGGTGTAAAAACCTACAGCTTCTTCGGCATTTGCATCGAACCACAAACATGGAGTAATTTTTTGCGTAGACTTTTGTATCATAACCGTTCGTATCCTTTCGTGCCTATCAATCATAGGTCAACAACATATATACTGTAAGAACAAAGGCTTACTACTGGTCATTCTATTCTCTAATAGAGGAAATGGAAAGAAACCATCGCTAAAAAGGCAAGAGCGAGATTTGAAAAATATCTTTAATTGTTTCCCCCTTGACTTTCAAGTTACATGAACCTGTATGCTTCTCTTGAAAGCTTTCACAGAAAAAATAGATAGAGGTGTAGAAAAAACAAAGGGTAAAAAAAAAAAACGTGGTTTTTTTAAAAAATGTTTTTTTAAAAAAAAAAAAAAAAAAAAAGA
>CAXUHF010000011.1:11144-32615 GCA_964250765.1 uncultured Ktedonobacteraceae bacterium
ACTCTTGTTCAAAAAACCAGTTCCAAAAAAACCCCCGGTTTTTTTTTTACCCCCATGTCTTTTCTACACCTCTACACCACTTCCAGGACGCATTCGGGGTCTTTTATGCTCAGTTTCTGATGCACGAACCACTTTGTGGCAGGGCAACCACCGTGACAACTGTTGTACTGTCCACATCCAGTACACGCGCCCCCACCCATCTTGCGGTAATAATCGAAGAGCATCGAATCTTGCCAAATCTCCTTGAACGTTCTGTCATGCAAATTGCCAGCCTCGAACTCTGGTGCTTGGAAGAACGCGCAGGGATAGACCTCACCTTCTGGACAGATACAGCAGGTCGCGGTAGCCGCACCACATACGTCAAGACCAGCGAGTTTGTTGCCGAAGGCGTTGAGATGGAAGAACGAATCGGCGGTCAACACGTCGGGATGCGTTGTCAGCCAATCTGTGAAATCACGGTATTGTTCTTGCGTTGGATGCAGGTCCGCCCATACATCTTGCCCACGTCCCGAAGGTCGTAACCGTGTGACACGAAGTTTAGAGCCAAAACTTGCTGCGATATCGTATAGTTTATCCAGTTCGGAAAAGCTATAACGTGTCAACACACTATTGACCGTCAAGCTATGGTTTTCTGCCGCCAATAGTTCTAAGCCGCGTAAGGCACGCTTGAACACACCTTGTCCACGAATACGATCATTCGTGGATTCGGTACCTCCATCTAAACTCACTTGAAAATAGAGCGGGTCAAACTGTTTCAAGCGTTTCGCACGGTCAGCGGTGATCAGCGTACCGTTTGTGCTGATACACATGACGAGGTTTCGCTCGGTGCAGCGTTCAAGCACCTGCCAGATGCCAGGATAAATAAATGGTTCGCCACCACCGAAGTGAATTTGAAAGACCTGCATCTCTGCGAACTCATCAACGAGTGCCAGAGCTTGCTGTGTCTTGAGTTCCCTTGGTCTGCGCCGTCCCGATGCTGAAAGGCAGTGTACACAGGCAATATTGCAGGCCGCAGTAATCTCCCATGTTATGGTAATGGGTGCTGACAACCCGCCTTGCAAAAAGCGTTGTGAACCACGTCCCTTTGTCTGTGGCACCATCTTCCCCGTTTGTTGCATCGCTGTTAATGCGAGTGGATTGACCGTTCCAACGCTCTTTTTTGCTGAACGATTCGGGCGTTCCATGAAGCGCACAAGTTCCACCATGAGAAATACTCCTCTTCCTAATCTTCAATGGATATTAATGTCTGCACATAGCCACGTTTTACAAGATCATCAAGGGCAACATACAACTTTTGTTTACTTGTTTCGGAGTAGCGGCTAGCAGCAATCGCAGTACTGACATCACTCGCGTGCTGTTCTTGACTTGCAATCAGCAGTTCAATCAGTTGAGGAGAGTTAATAAACGAGAGCGCGCCTCTATCGGCGCAGCCATATTTGTAGAGAATACCACCAAACGACTCGCGCCGAATCTTGACTTCCGCAATGAGTCTATAGTGCACAGGGGATTGAGGCATCGGGTTCTCCTTGTGAGGAACAAAGCGACGACATATTCCGTACAAGCAAGCATACCCAGTAAAGAGGCAAGAAGTCAAGCGCGAGCATGACAGAGGCAGAGCATCTGTCATGCCCCCATGCTACATCATTCCCTCCCTGTACTACAGAAATTCGCTTTCGATTAAGTCCGTATTCACACCTGCGGCAGCTATGTTCCCCTCAGCGGCAGCGAGAATAAGTTGCGAAGGCATCACCGTGGCAGCATCGCCAGCAGCATAAACGCCTTTTATAGTGGTCCTTCCAAAGTTATCGGTTACAGCACCGCCAAATGCGTTCATTTCACATCCTAGCATCTCGCCAAACGAGGACGATTGGAGCCATTGGGGTGCCACAAATCCACCTTCACATACGCTTTCCTCACCTGTAGCAAACACAACCCGTTCTAGCATGCCATTCTTACCCACAAGAGCGGTAATAGGACTTTCATTCACACGAATCTTGTTTCTCGAAAACGCTTCCTTTTGCTCGTTTGTTAAAACAGCATGACCATTCGTACACACTAGCAAATCTCGACTCCAATTCCAGATGTTTTTTGTCATATGGAACGCGTGTGGACCCTCGCAAATTACGACAAGCGGTCGATCTCGCAGTTCCCATCCGTCGCAATAGGGGCAGTTAAACAAACTTTTTCCATAAAAATCATGTATTCCATCAATGGCAGGTAATATTTCTTTCAAGCCAGTAGCCAGGATGAGAGTTTTGGCTCCAAACACCGTATCATTATTCGCCGTGAGTTCAAACGAATTCTCAGATTTGCTCACACCAGTAATCCGAGCTTGGCGAATTTCAACCGACGGATACTTGCTAATTTCCTGGTGCGCAATGTTTCTGAACTCGTCTGGTTTCACTCCGTCTCGTGTGAGAAATCCATGCGACTCCTCCGTGACAGCATTTCTTGGCTGATTATCGTCAAACAGCACAATATTTCTTTTGGCTCTGCCTAAAACAAGTGCGGCACTTAAACCAGCAGGTCCTCCACCAATAATAGCACAATCTAATACCATGTACTCCCTATCCTTTCTTATAATAGACTTTGTAGACTCTTAATATCTACAATCAAAACAAAAAAACATACACATGCTAAAGAGTGTGTATGTTTACACTGTCTCCTGGTTCAACATGTTCAATGAGTTCAAGAAGCTTGTGTTCCTTTCGACAAGTTCAATGAGCTTGCGTTCTTTGAGGTAGTCTTCCATCTGTTGTTCCGCATTCATCATCACTTCCTGAATCAGGCAAGTATGATGATTGTGCTCAGTTCCACAGGAAAACAACGAAGCCGTTCCTTCAATTGCAGAAACGACATCCAAGAAAGAAATGTCAGCTTTGTTTCTTGTCAGCTTATATCCGCCGTGTATACCGGGTGTAGATTCAATCAAGCCAGCCTTCACGAGCTTCGTCAAAATCTTCGAGAGATATGTTGGGGAAAGTTCCTGAAACTCGGCTAATTGTTGAACCCCAAGCGTTTTCCCAGGAGGAAGAGTTACGAAGTGTAGCATGGTATGGAGTGCATAATTGGTTGCTTGCGAATACTTCACACATCTCTCCTTTCTATTATAGACTCAATGAGTCTATAATAGAACATAGAAAGCGTGATGTCAAGTGTATAAAGATTTCATCTCGCCCTCTAATGGACGGAGAAGCGATTTTTCCAAAACCCTTGTACTCTGTAAAATCTGATGGTATGCTATCAACACATCGTTTCGTATTTCATAGTCAGAACGAGGTACAGCAATGCTAGATAGCACTTCCACGCTTCACCCCACAAACACCGTCGTAGAAGAGACTTCAACCATAGACGAAACCTCGTCAGAAGAGATGGAACTTGAGGAACTGGACGAAGAACTGATTATCGAGGATTTCACCATTGATGGTATCTGTGGCGTCTACTAATTCCTCTCGTTCGCGTTTTCAAGATCGTACCGTCTTTATCACTGGTGCAGCCCGTGGCATGGGACGCTCTCACGCTCTTGCTTTTGCGCGTGAGGGTGCTCGTCTTGTGCTATGTGATGTCTGTCGCCAGTACGAAACCATCCCATATCCACTTGCAACCCCCGAAGAGCTAGCGTCGCTTACTCATGAAATTGAGGCGTTGGGGTGTCCTGTGATTGCAGAGCAGGTCGATGTAACAAATCTTTCAGCTCTGCAAGCACTTGTTGAGCGCGCGCGCACTGAGCTAGGGCCAATCGACATCGTGGTTGCTAATGCTGGCGCATACTCTTTCGCGCCAAGTTGGGAATTAACAGAGGCTCAGTGGGATGAAACGGTTAATGTCTGTCTCAAGGGTGTCTGGATGACATGCAAGGTTGCTATTCCACATATGCTCGACAGACGGAGCGGCAAAATTATCTGTATTTCGTCTACCGCAGGACAAAAAGGTATGGCAAACCTCGCGCACTATGTTGCTGCGAAACACGGTGTGCTTGGTTTGGTCAAAACGCTTGCAATAGAACTGGCTCAATACGATATCAACGTCAACGCTATCTGTCCTACAAGCGTTGACACCACGATGGTGAACAATCAAGGCTTATATGATATCTTCGCAGGTGGTCCAGGTCCAAACGCAACGCGTGAGCACATGTTACAATTAATGAATTCACTAAATCTTTTTCCAGATCGAGACCTATTGCCACCAGAAGCCATCAGCAATGTTGTTCTCTGGCTGGCATCGGAAGAGGCGCGTCATATGACTGGCTGTGCCTTACCCGTTGATGCTGGCTATTGGACGAAATAACAAATGTAGACATTACCCCAACAATATGTTGACATATAACGTTTTGTTGTGATACCATCTGACAAACTATCGTAGGAACCAGATTTATCGCGTCCAAAGGCCGATTTATCGGCTATGACTTTCCGATTGCATATATGACTCAAATTATAGGCAATGAATTGCCTTTGGACGCGACAAATCTGGCCCCTACAATGGTTCGACGACCATTCATTCGTGCGCGACAACAAAGGCGGGGAACCTATGACGACCTTCCCGTTTAGTGCTATGGTTGGACAACAGAAGATGCGGCGTGCGCTAATCCTCAATGCCATCGATCCTTCGATTGGTGGTGTCCTCGTTTGTGGACGCAGAGGTACAGGCAAGTCTACTGCTGTACGTGCGCTTACTCACTTGTTGCCTACTATCACAGGTGTCGCCGACTGCCCCTATTTTTGTGATCCCACGTCTCAGCGCTGGATGTGTACTACCTGTCAATCTCGCCTTGCACAAAATGAAATTCTGCCACTGGCACAACGTGCTGTACCACTTGTTACTCTTCCACTGAACGCCAGCGAAGATCGCGTTGCTGGTAGCTTTGACCTTGCAACCGCACTTGAGAGTGGTAAAAGTCATTTTGCTCCTGGATTGCTGGCTCTCGCCAATCGAGGCTTTCTGTATGTTGATGAAATAAATCTGCTGAATGACTCTACCATAGACCTGCTGCTTGATGCCGCCGCGCTTGGCGTAAATCGGGTAGAACGCGACACGATTTCTACAATGCATCCCGCACGTTTTGTCTTGATTGGTACCATGAATCCAGAAGAGGGTGGGCTACGTCCCCAATTACTGGATAGAATTGGACTCTATGCCGATGCCGAAGATATGCGTGAGCCTGCCATCCGCACAACTGTTGTGGAGCGCCGTCTTGCCTACGATGCTGACCCGCTTGCATTCTGTGAGAAATGGACCGAGGCCGAGCACATCTTGCATAACCGCATTTCACGCGCACAAGCCCTATTGCCCTCCGTTCGCATCTCTGCCTATCTTCGTCAAGTGATCGCCGTCCTAATTGATAAAAGACTGCACGCTGAGGGACATCGTGGAGATATTGTTGTCTTGCGAACTGCTCGTGCACTAGCCGCCTGGGACAATCGTGTTGAGGTGACACAAGCAGATATAGAGCAAGCTGCGAACCTCGCCATGCCACATCGGATGCGTAACGATATGTCAGTCGCGCAGCAACTTGTACGTACTCTTGAGCAGGTTCCCGCTGCCGCTGATAACAATGATACACCAGAGGAGTTAGCCACCGTCGATGATGATGTTGAGGTCGAAGAGCGCACAGATGAGCAAGAGGGTCCTTCTGGCGTTACTCGTCATATACGTGGCGACTCCGACGTGGCACAAATTCAGCATCTCATCAACGTTACAAGAGACCGCATCACACGCCAGGACGCTGGACGCCGCTTTCTCTCGCTGACAACGCGTCATAGTGGACGCTTCACACGTAGCCGTCAGGCGAATCCCGTGACCGACGTTGCCTTTGGCGCGACCATTCGTGCTGCCGCTCCCTATCAGCGAGCAAGAGGGCGTGTCAATGGTGGCAAGCTCGAATTGCACGTGAGCGATCTACGCCAGAAGGTGCGCGAGCGTAAGACGCGTTCGCTCGTCATTCTCGTTATTGATGGAAGCGACTCTGTGATGGCGCGGCAACTGATGCAAAAAACCAAACGTATTCTCCTCGCGTTGTTACAGAACGCTTATGAAAAACGTGATCGCGTCGCCATGCTTGTCTTCCGTTTCGCGCAGGGACGCGTCGTTCTGCCGCCGACACGCAATTTCACTAACGCGCGTCAGTGTGTAGACGAACTCTACGTTGGCGGCTGTACTCCACTGGCAACAGGGTTGCTAGAGGGGTTACGGCTCGCCGAACTTGAACGGTATCGTAACCCGACCGTCAAGCCAATTCTGGTCATCCTGACGGATGGTATTGCGAACATTGATCTTTCTGGCAATATGCGGAGCGGCACACCGCAACGTGACGCTTTAGATATTGCTCAGGAGATTGCTGTACGCCGCATTCCTACGGTCATGATTGATACAAATCCATTGACAACTGTGACAAATGAGAAAGGTGAGCGAGTGCCTAGCCCATGTCCTGAACTGGCACGTGTGCTGGACGCCGACTACTACCAGTATCGTTTAGCGCACGAGCACCAACTACTACGAAAGGGGTATACGTAAAGCGTTACAAATTGTCCTTTGAAAAGCTAACTTGTTTAGTTCTGAGAGCCAAACACTCTCAAAGAAAGGTTTGTTTTCAATGAAGACACGAGCCGCAGTAATTTACGAACCAGGTCAACCCATTCAGGTCGAAGAGGTCGAACTGGATGCTCCAAAGGCGCACGAAGTACAGATTAAGATGGTCGCTGCTGGAATATGTCACTCCGACTATCACATTATCGCTGGTGAACTTCCAGGCTATTTACCAATGGCCCTTGGTCATGAAGGCGCGGGCATCGTTGAAGCAGTCGGTCCAGAAGTGACAAACTGTAAGGTCGGCGATCATGTCGTTCTTACCTTCATTCCTTCCTGTGGTACCTGCTACTATTGCACAACTGGTCATGCCAATTTGTGTAACATGGGCGCAGCTATCCTGATGGGACCTCAGCTTGATGGTACGTTCCGCATCCACGGTCCAAAAGGTGAGGATATTGGTCAAATGTGCGTTGTTGGTACCTTTGCTGAGCATACTGTAGTGCCTGACGCATCCGTTGTCAAGGTAGAGGACTACTATCCACTTAACAAGGCCGTACTTGTTGGTTGTGGTGTCCCAACGGGTATTGGTGCTGTTATTCACCGTGCAAAAGTCGAGGCTGGCAGTACCGTTATGGTCATTGGCTGTGGTGGTATTGGTATGAACGCTGTTCAAGGTGCAGCTCTCGCTGGTGCGCGTATGGTTATCGCTGTTGACACCGTTGACTACAAGCTCGAACGCGCAAAAGAATTTGGTGCAACACACACTATCAATCCCAAAAATCAGGACCTTGTACAAACCGTCAAGGACCTGACCTATGGTGAAGGAGTGCGTTATGCCTTTGAAGCCATTGCTACCCCCGCTACTATTGGACAAGCCTACGCCTGTACCGCTAAAAATGGCACCGTCGTTGTGATCGGTCTTTCGCCTGCTACCGCAGAGTCTATACCGATACCCCCACTCGACCTCGTGCTGTACCAGAAGACGTTGATGGGAACTCTTTATGGTGACTCACAGCCGCGTAAGGACATTCCCGAATTGCTCGCGCTCTATCACGTAGGCAAGATCAAACTGGACGAGATGATTACAAAGGTGTATACACTCGATCAGGTGAACGAAGCCTACGCCGATCTGCTGGCGGGCAAAAACATTCGTGGCGTCATCGAGTTCGCTCAATAATTGTAATGCGTTAAAAATTTGTGTGATGGGAGGAGGGGACGAACGGACGCCCACAAGGGGCATCCCTACTATACCCCCTTGCATACACGGCACGTTCTGTATGATATAGTAGGGACGCCCCTTGTGGGCGTCCGTTGAACTTGTAACCTCCCTGCGATTGTCGTATGTACGGAAACGGACAGGCAACATGTTTACATACCCATTCAGCGCGATTGTCGGTCAAGAACAGATGAAGCTTGCACTTATCCTCAACGCTATTCAACCTTCTATTGGTGGTGTACTTATTCGGGGCGAAAAAGGGACTGCCAAATCAACTGCTGTTCGTGCGCTTGCCGCTGTGTTGCCAGAACTCCCCGTTGTTGGCGATTGTCCCTTTTCCTGTCCACCCGATTCACCCGCGTTAATGTGTACATCGTGCCGTAGCCGTTTTGAGCAGGGCGAGTCGTTACCAGTGGCACAGAGACGTATGCGCGTTGTCGATTTGCCGATTAACGCATCAGAAGACCGTGTTGTTGGCACACTTGACCTTGAACATGCCCTTCGTGAAGGTCAACGTCGCTTTGAGCCAGGAGTTCTTGCCGAGGCTAACCGAGGCATTCTCTATGTTGATGAAGTCAACTTGCTCGATGATTATGTTGTCGATGTGTTGCTTGACTCCGCCGCAATGGGAACGAACATTGTTGAGCGTGAAGGCGTCTCGTTCGCGCATCCCGCACGTTTTTTGCTCGTTGGAACAATGAATCCCGAAGAAGGCGAATTGCGTCCGCAATTAACTGACCGCTTTGGTCTCTGTGTTGATATTACCTCTATTCACGATATTCGTCAGCGCGTCTCTATTGTCGAACTACGCGAACGCTTCGAGTCTGCACCAGAGGCATTTATCGCGGATTATGCTCCTTCTGAACAAACTCTACGTGCTCGTATTGTGCAAGCCTCACAAGCCGAGCGACATATCACTGTACCAACTTCTGTAGCCGAATTAATTGCACATATCAATATTGAATTGGATATTGACGGGCACCGTGGTGATATCGTGATGCGTCGAGCCGCTCAAACCTATGCCGCCTATTTAGGTGTTACAGAAGTGACACCCGATCACGTTTACACTATTGCACCTATGGCACTTGCTCATCGTCTCAAACGTCTCCCATTACAACAAGCTTCACGTACTATTACAGATGCATTAAATAGTGTCAAGAAAAAACTAGCGTAAGGAGAGACTCTGTATATGAATATTGTGCAAGGACTCGCACATGCAAAAAAGGTGTACGGCAACCGCGAGGCTGTCACATGTGGCACTACCCGCTATACCTGGAAAGAGTTTGATCAGCGTACTGATTATCTCGCACGCGGTTTAGCAGCTTTAGGCATTCAGCGTGGAGACCGGGTAGCTGTGCTTATGCTTAATTGCCATCGGTATTTAGAACTGTACTATGCTACCGCTCGCATGGGTGCCGTTATCGTCCCGCTTAACATTCGTCTGGCCCGCCCCGAAATTGTTTTTATTCTCAATGATAGCGGCTCTAAAGCACTTGTTGTTGACAAAACATTCGCGCCCTATACAACTGGACGTGATACTTACGAAACTGTCGAGCATGTTGTCTATACTGCCGACGAAGCTCCCGACGCCACCCATAATTATGAGGAATTGATCACGCATGGTTCCCAGATGTTGGAGACCGTTGATCAACAGATGGATGATGAAGACCTTTCTGGCCTCTACTACACTGGTGGTACAACGGGTCGTGCCAAAGGCGTTATGCTCTCGCACAAAAATATTGTCTCGAACGCGATGAACGTTGCTATCGCTGGACGCTATACCGACCAGGATGCTTTCTTGCATACTGCGCCAATGTTTCACCTTGGCAACACTGGCTCTGCATTTTCTCTTGTAATGCTTGGTGCGCGCAACGTCTTCAACCCCATGTTCAATCCAGTGCACTTTCTCCAAACGGTGCAGGATGAGAAAGTGACGCTAACATTCATGGTTCCGACGATGATTAACGCCCTATTGAACCATCCTGATATCGACAAATATGACTTATCCAGTTTGCGCCGACTTGCATATGGTGCATCGCCGATGCCTGTTGAACTGCTCAAAAAAGGGCTAAAGCGTCTAGGACAGGTATTCGCGCAAGGGTATGGTATGACTGAAACCTCGCCACTTTTGACCGGTCTGGACTTGAACGAACACATTACTGAAGGTACGCCTGAACAGGTGCGACGACTCGCCTCGGCAGGCAAGGAGGTGGTCGGTGTCGAAGTGCGCGTCGTCAATGTTGAAGGTGAGGACGTACAACCCGACGAGATTGGCGAAGTGATCGCACGTGGTCCTAACGTCATGATGGGCTATTGGCATATGCCCGAAGCAACAGCTTCCGCCGTTGTGGATGGCTGGATGCATACGGGCGATCTTGCCACCGTGGATGAAGAAAACTATATCTTTATTATCGACCGCGCCAAAGATATGATTATCTCTGGCGGTGAAAACATCTACTCAGTAGAAGTCGAGAATGCACTTTATACTCATCCTGCTATATTGGAAGTTGCTGTAATCGGTATTCCACACCCAGCGTGGGGTGAGGCTGTTCATGCTGTTGTCGTCCTCAAACCCGGAGCAAGTGCAAGCGAAGACGATCTGATCACTCATACCCGTACTCTGATTGCAGGGTACAAAGTGCCACGCAGCGTAGAAATAGTTACCGAGGCACTGCCCAAGAGTGGTGCTGGAAAAATTCTCAAACGCAACTTGCGTGATAAATACTGGTCTGGCAACAGTAGAAACGTGAACTAATGCATAATCATTCGTAGGGACCGATGTATCACGTCCTCTTGGCGTTTCGAGTGCCGAGGAGGACGCGATACATCGGTCCCTACCTCATTGTTTTGTCTCTCCCAGTTTGTGCTGGACCACTTTCATTTATATCGTACAAGGGATTGAGCCAACGCAAAAATCCGATGCGGCTCGCCCCTAGCAATTCCCACGCTTGCACGATCCCCAGCCCATAGGCACTCATAACTATTGTTGTCAATTCAGAAACAAGCCCTGCATCATTAGGGGAACGCGCGAGCAGTACAGCAAAATAAAACTCAAATCCATAAAGCACTAAGCCTATTAAATTCAGGAGGAACCATAGGCCAACAGCGTCCTTTGCAATAAAAATACTCATGCGTAGTATACGATATTTCTATCAGCTTATTTGACAGATACGTTCGCTCCTTCTTACAATGAGAACAGATACACTCGTATGTATCTTTTTGCAACGTATTCAACTACTGACATAGAAAGCATAGGTTCATGACCACAGCCGAACAAGACCAGAGGCTCAACCCTTATCCCTGGTATCAGGCCATGCGTACTAATAGCCCCATTGCCTATAACGGGAATTACAACTCATGGAGCGTTTTTAGCTATGACGCCGTACAGCGCGTCTTGACCGACTACAGTGACTTCTCGTCTCAGATTATGGGCGATGGCTCTGGCTTACCCCTTGGTACAAGCTTGATTAATTCAGACCCGCCGCGCCATCGCAAACTACGCAATATTGTCACACAAGCCTTCACACCGCGCACTATCGCACAACTCGCGCCGCGTATTACACAGATTGTGAACGAACTGTTGGACAAAGTGGCAGCAAAGGGTACGATGGATGTTATGGAAGACTTGGCCTATCCTTTGCCCGTTATCGTTATTGCGGAGCTACTCGGCGTTCCCGTCAAGGATCGTAACCAATTCAAACACTGGTCTGATGTGATTGTTGGCTCAGAAAATCCGGCTGGAGGTGAACCGCAGCAAGAGATGATCGACTACTTCTCTGTACTGATTGAGGAGCGTCGGCGAGAACCGAAAGATGATCTTATTAGTTCTCTCCTCTCCGCACAGGTCGATGGTGAGTATCTGAATGAAAAAGAACTTATGGGCTTCTTTATTCTGCTGCTTGTGGCGGGCAATGTTACAACAACAAACCTGATTGGTAATGCGTTTCTCTGTTTTGATGAATATCCTGACGCGTTGCAGCAACTCTACGCAGACACTTCACTCATATCAAGTGCTATTGAAGAAGTGTTGCGTTATCGCTCTCCTGTGAGCCAAATGTACCGCGTTGTGCGCGAGACAACAACGCTTGACGACAAACAAATTACTCCTGGAAGTTTTATGATTGCTTGGATTGCTTCCGCGAATCGAGACGAGATACAGTTCCCGAATGCTGACACATTCGATGTTACGCGTTCTCCCAACCGTCATCTCGCTTTTGGACACGGCATTCACTTTTGTCTTGGTGCCCCATTAGCACGTCTCGAAGCCAAGATCGCACTCGAAATTATGCTAGCGCGTCTACCGGAGATGCGACGCACACCGAATACTTCGCTCGAAGCCATCACAAGCATGATTCTGTACGGCGTCAAAAACTTCCCTATTACCTTTAAGGCATCATAAGTAAGGAGTAATGCACTATGCCAGATGCGACACCACAATTCAAGCAGCAGCTAAAGGAAGCCTTTAACGCCATTCAGGAGGGGCAAGTCTTCACCTTCCGCCGTACTTTTACCTCCGGTGATGTTGCCCTGTTTTGTGGTGTCACTGGTGACTACAATCCCTATCACATCGACCAGACGTTTCTCGAAGAAAGCTGGTTCAAGCGTCCCATCATTCCTGGTCTGCTTACTGCAAGCATGATAACGCACATTGGTGGCATGATTGGCTTTCTCGCCTCCGAAATGGATTTTAAATTCGTCTCTCCTGTGTATGTTGGTGACACCATTACCTGTACTGTAACCTTTGACCAAAGAGATGAAGTCAAACGCAAACTACGAGCAAGCGCAACCTATATCAATCAGAGTGGCGAGGAAGTTCTGCAATGCAAATTTGCAGGCTTTCCCGCCGATGTACGTCTTGCCCATTAATAAGGACTAAGCACCATGCATACACCGGAGTGGCTTTGTTTTTTTGAACGACCCTATCCCAGTGCCAACATGCTGCTTATCCGCGGCACTCAACCAGTATTGATTGATACTGGTTTCGGTAGCGATATAGCTGCTACCGAGGAACTGCTGCGAGATGTAGATGTACCTCCACAATCGCTTATGCTTATTGCAAATACGCACTATCACTGCGATCATGTTGGCGGCAATCATGCGCTTCAACAACGTTATAATCTACCAGTAGCCGCGCATCGTTGGGATGCGGCGATGGTCAATTCGCGTGACCGTGAAGCATGCAGTGTCGAATGGCTCAATCAGCCCATCGAGTCCTATCAGGTCAACATCGCGCTTTCCGACGGCGACGAGATTGACGCAGGCGATGTAAAACTACAGGTTCTTCATACACCAGGACATACATTGGGCCATCTCGCATACTACGAACCGCACGATCAAATACTTATTTGTGGTGATACCTTTCATCGTGACGATGTAGCATGGCTCAATATCTTTCGTGAAGGTGTAGGAGCTATACAACGTATGCAAGACACGCTTGACCGTTTGGTACATCTGCCAATGCGCTATGCCTGCTCTGGACATGGGCCAGCGATGGACAATCCGAAAGCCTCGCTTGATGCGGCACGTCGTCGCTATGACAAATGGTTTGCCGATCCCGAAAAGCTTGCATGGCATGCCTGTAAGCGTATCTTTACCTATGCCCTTATGCTTTCCAGTGGTATGACCCTGGAAGAGATAACATCCTATCTTTTAGAAAGCCCCTGGTTTCACGACTACACGCGTTACACGTTCAAATGTGAACCTACCGATTTCGTACAACCTCTCATTAGCGAAACGCTCCGCGCCCGTGCTACTGCATGGCAAAATGGACGTCTTACGCCAATCACACCTTATACACCATTACCTGTCGGTTGGCCTCAAGGGGCTACACGTCCTGTTGATTGGCCTCCGCTTTGAATATGTAAAAAAAATGTATATATAGTCCGGGGATGTGTTTTATTGTGGTAGGGACTCCGTTTACGGCGTCCAAGGCCAATTTATTGGCTATATTTTCTGTATATCGCGCAATGAATTGTACTGGGGACGCCGTAAACGGAGTCCCTACAAACGGGGAGAATCCAATAGGAGTTAAGCATTACTTCGTGAATATTCGGCTGGCGCAAAGAAGACAAGCACAGTCAGGTCTTCGGTAATGCTATGAAAGCGATGGTCAACATTTGCGTCAACGAAAACAATTGAGCCTGCCTTTACGGGTGTATGCTCTGTAGCAACCTGTATCTGTGCCTGCCCCTGCACGACGTAATAGATTTCATCCTCTGTATGTGGTTCCTGTGGGTCAGTTGCTCCTGCGGCTAGCTGGTAGATGCCAGCACTGATCGTTGGTACGCGTAGAAACTCGGAATAAAGTTCGCCTGTTTGCTCTCGTGCTGCTATGACATCTGAAACTGTAAATGCGTTCATCATAACCTTTCCTTCTTATTCTTGTATGTATTGAGTATGTTAGAAGCAAAGCATTTGTACAAGTGCCAATTAATACAAAAAGATAAGCCAATATTACTTTTAAGTTCCTCCTACCACTTTAAGCGTAGATCATACAGTGGTAGATGTGTTTTCATCGCAATGATTGCAAGCACTGCTTGCATCTGCTTATCATACTCTTTAAGTGGTATTGTTGGTACTACAGCATTATACCAAGTATTTCGTACAGGATAGGACCATTGAATAACTCCTTTTGGACCTGCAACTTCGTATGAACGTATATAGTTTACATTGGTACCCCACAGCGTGAAAAACTGTATCTCATCCCAGCGCAAATAAGTTATCTGCCCTAACAGAAACCCCTGTATACCTTCTTCGGTAATCTCAATATGTTGATTCATATTCTTTACTAAGAGCAAGCATGCTACACAGAGTACCACTACTAGCGAGAGCAGTACGGCACCATCAGTACAAAGGAGAGCACGCGTATAGTTTGCGGTGAAAAAATTGGTTGAAAGAAGGAAGAGGATAGAAAGGAAGAAGAGCAGCATTTATAAAAAAAGAGTAGGGTACCTATAAAGTTTTTATCTACAAACATCAAATGTTACAAAATTAGTCTAATATTGTTTTGGAGCACCGCCCCACCATTTCAGTCGCAGGTCGTAAAGCGGTAACTGCGTTTTTGTTGCAATTAACGCGAGTACGGCTTGCATCTGCTTGTCGTATTCCTCAAATGGTTGTGTTGGTACCAAAGGATTGTACCAACGTTTCTTTATCGGTATCGTCCAGCGTACCATGCTAGTCGTACCAGCTATCTCATAGGCACGCATAGATTTCGACTTGCCACCCCACAGAGCAAAAAGCTTGATCTCGTCCCAACGTATGCTACTCTCCTGTCCTAAAAAACGACCTTGTATGCCATCTTCACTCACTTGAATGTACTGACGCAGCCTACGTGCAGAAATGAGAAGTGTCACACTCATTATAATCAAAGAAAAAAGAGTAGCACCTCCAACAATAGCAAGAAGGAGACCAGCGTGCATACCAGAGAAAAGGGGAATTTCACGAAGCAGGAAGTAATATAATATCAGAAAAGCAATAACAAGTCCTAGACAGAAAGGAAGTAACAGGAAACTTACAAGAAAACGCCAATTAGCGCGCACTGCCAATGTAACAGGCAATGTAAGTGTGAGAGTGTTTGTGATGGGTTGCTCCTCTGCAATTTTACCTGAACCGTCACCTTGAATAGCCGTAGTACGCTGTTGCTCCGCTTTTCTATAAACGCGTCGTGTAAAGATAATTGAAGCAAGTGAGAGCAAGGCACTAAAGAGTATAAGACCCAGCTCTATAACATAGTAACTCGTGGGCAAGGCGTCTTTACTTGGTCCAAAACGATTACTGATAAAAATGAGTGTGAAGCCGATCAAAGCAACAGCGAGAAAGACTCCTATTAATTTAGTTGATCTATTCAGCCGTTTTACTGTAGGATCAGTATTTTTCATGAAGTGTTTCCCTATATTTTCATGTGAAATGTATAGCAAGCGTTCAGTATAAAAGAAACGTACAATAAATTTTCTGTAGAAACAAGAATATAAGAGTTCAGAACATAGATACGAACGTATCATGTTATGATCTATTCTTTGTCACCTTCTAATAATTGTATATTCCCAAGCACATCAATATATTTTGCAAATGGTGCATAAGGGCCAATGAAAGGAATCTCTTTGCTCAATGTTTGCAGATGTACTGAGGTAAAACCTTGTTTTGAGAGTGTTTGCAGCCATGCTTTCGCTTTTTGCACACGACTCCTATCATCATCGCTGAGGGGTTGATGAAGCAAGCCACGCCCATAGTTATAACGTCGTAGTAAATCAGGATCACGCATATAGGCTCGTAACAGTGGTACTATAATGCGCTGTACCGTGTCTACCTCAATGCGCTGACGTAAGTATGCGACAAGCAGAGCTTCATCGAGCGTTGAGGATGCATGTAGTGCACGTCGTAGTTGTGCTTGTTGCTCTAACGAGGCACGTAGGGAATGGACAAAATAGCCTTGAGCGTCTAAATAAATATCTTGTAGAGAGCCAGAAAGTGTTGCACCATAGCCATGTCTGCCAACCCATCCTTCAATCGTAGGATGTTGTGCCGTATCGTGTTCCCACTCTTGTGCCAGTGTGCGTGTAATGGGCCAGCGCAACCATGTGCGAGGAGGCATGCTTTGTGGATCAAGGAAAAGCACTTCACGCGCTGAGGCAATAACCGCTTCGATAAATGCCTCTTGTTTCTCCCGTCGATTGACTCCGATAATCCATATGTCGAGAATACTCGCTTTACGATACGCAGTATGGCGGTGTGTCCACTCACTAACATCAAGCGGAGCACATTGAAACTCAACCGCCCAACGTCTGCCGTCGGGGTGTTCAACAAAGATGTCTGCAATGCGATTGGGGTCAGGAAGTCGCACTTCTAATCGCACGTTTGCCTGCGGAAACTGCTTTTGTAACCATTGTGATAGGACAACTTTGCCTTGTGCGTGGCGTACTGACTCTGACTCGGTACTCCATGCACACTCGCCACGTTGATGTGCAAAGTGTAACTGCATATGCTTGTCTGGACCACCGCGCACATGCACAATGCCACGACAATTAGGACAATGCAGCACACGCTCATGCGACCATTGTTGCAATTGTGCTAATGGCGTTTCTTCCGCTACTACTGGCCGTCCATCGGGACCATAGGCAACAAGCATGTAGTGCTCCTCATAAGAAACTCGCCCGTTTCTTATGAAAAGTATACCATGAGCTTTCATGTGTTATTAGTAAAGAGGGTTAGTATAGAGAAAAGAGTAAATTACGTTTAATGATCAGTGTTCTGAATGAGAAATTTCATATTTTGTGGTAAAATAGCCTCAGCTGAGGAGCGTGATACAATAACTCTGTCATTTTGACAGAGTTATTCCCGTAGAAAGGGTTGAACATGTTAGAAGAGAACAGAGATATTTTACCAGTAGCACGTAGGTCAAAATGGGACGCTATTCATCAAATATTTTATGAGGGACAGAACTACTATCGTGTTGTTGATGTGATCGACGCGCTTGAAGTTGCCCAGGACCCAGCAAATTATTGGAGTCTGATGAAGCGTCGTGTCAAGTCAGAGGGCTTTCAACAGACACGCCAAGGCATTATACAATTTGAACTGAAGTCTCCAAAAGATAAGAGGCTCCGAAAACATGACTATGCTACACGCGTTGTGGTGTTGCGCTTAGTTCAAAGCATCCCAAGCCCTCATGTTGAGAACCTAAAAATATGGTTGGCTGAAACCGGCGAGTTACGAATACAACAGCAAGAGATTGATCGGGTAGAAGCGGAGCTAGAAGCAATCAGAACTGAGTATCGGAGGCATGGTAGAGATGAGAAATGGATAGAAGACCGTATACAAAATATTGTAGGGAGAAACGCACTCACTGATCAATGGAGAAAGCGAGGCGCGATTGAGCATCTACATTTTGCTCGGCTGACCAGTATTCTTCATAAAGGGGCATTAGGCGTTACTCCATCTGAGCATAGGCAGATAAAACAGCTTCCAGCTAAGACCAACCCACGAGAGCATATGGATAGGGTTGAACTCGCTCTACTGACATTAGCAGAAGCCACAACCACAGCAAAGCATATCGAGAATGACACTCAAGGTGTGCCAGGACTTGAAAAGGATGTGCGGGAAACAGCGAAGACGAGCGAAACCATACGAGAACTGACAGAAATGAACTTGGGCCGTTCAGTAGTTACCTCTGAGAACTTCTTACCGTCAAAACGTGAGAAGAAGCAACTTCCGCCTACAACTCAGAAGGAGTTATTTGGAAAATAGGAATTATGCGCGGCCTTTATTCTTTACGCTCTCGTTCGGTGTATTAGCCAGGATGAGAGCGTAGAGAATAAAGGCCGCGCATAATTCCTATTTTTTGTTAGAACCATAGCTGATCCCTATAAACCAATTAGAAGCAACAATATTAGTGCAGGAGCCAATCCTAAAAAGCCAAGTCCTGCTAGAAGCCCATAACGGTCTGCTATGATGCTGACAATGCCAGGAATAGCAACATCGACGGCGACGAGCAAACTCATCACTGTGCGTACAATGCTGGCATGTCCTGGCATTCTGGCATAGGCTTCCCCGTTTGCCACTGGATACCAACCCGACGCGCCTAGTCCGATTACAAAAAGTGCAAGTGTAACAACCCACACTATATGAATGGTGAGAAGGCATATCATTCCAACAAGAACTAAAAGTGAGAGCCAACGTAACAGTTTGTGTGGAGTGCTCCGCTTCAAAAGGAAACGATCAAGAATAAAGAGACCGAGTAATGCGCCAAAGGTATGAATAGCAACGATTAGTCCAATCGTTACTTGACTGACATGTAGCACGTCGCGTAAGTAGAGTGCCGTAAAGCCAAGAAACACTTCATCAACCATCGTGGGAATAGCAGCAAGTACTACCCAACGAAGCAGAACTGTATCGCGTAGGGCTGCTCGTACTCTTTCTAAAAGCGTCATGAACGAGGTAGGCTCGTCATCTGGCTCAGCGTTTGAACGTGGAAAACGCTGTGTGCCAATAATTATTGCGAGCACGAACCAGATACTAGCTGCCAGCCAGCATAAGCCTGTCCATCCCACTCGGAAACTTACGAGTGCAGTAACGAGTAATGGACCCAGAAAATCACCGATGCTACTCAAAAGCTCATAACGTGTCATCACTTGTGTTTCTTGCGTCGGATTAAGTTCAATCAGAGTTGCTTGTGAAATTCCCACTGCCATTTCATCTGCTGGAAACAGTACACCGAATGCTAGTAGTAGCACGACGAAAGAATGTGTGTTAGCTCTTAGGATGAAGCTCAGTGTGAGTATCAGCAGTCCACCTAAAATCCAGAACTTTTTGTAGCCCCGATCAGTAAGCAAGTTAAGTAGTGGATCAAGAAGTATACTAGTAAGTGATTGCACCACAAAAAGCAAGCCTATTTGTGTATAACTCAGCCCTAACTGATCGCGTAGGAGTGGCAAGCCAACGATTGTAAAACCTGTGATAATTTCGTCAAACATACCCATACTAAGCAATGTTATGCGCAAGAGTGATAGTTGTTTGAGTCGTGAAAAACGTGTTCGTTTGTGCATTCTATGTGTCCTTTCTAAAACATGCGAAATGTAGCGATGGAGGGATGTGCATGCTAGCAAAGGAGGCGCACGACTATGCTGGACAAGAAAGCGAAATGCTGTCCAGTTGTAGGAGTACCCGCTCTTACACGAGTCGTTTAGGAGATGAAAGAGTTAGCAGGGACTACGAAGGTACATATGTGCAATCTTTCTTGTGTATTGTATAAATCGGTCCCAATATGCATCAAGCTAAGAAGTGCTGAGTTTAATATGAGGCAGAAACAGGGCGTCGAGGGCTTGCCCCTGTCATGCCCACTTTCGGCGTATTTTCCATCCATAACAGTCTCAACAATTCTTAGCTTGATGTGTATTGGACGTGATAAATCGGTCCCTACTAATATACATAAAAAGAGCGCAAATTGCGAACATAGGAAAGAACGTGCTATGCTGTGATGACTATCATCTAGGAGAGTTGTATGCTCAATTTCACTACAATTCCTATCGTAGACAATCATTGTCATCCAGTCTTATTGCGACAACAGTTGGATGTTGCAACCTTTCGTGGCTATTTTACTGAGTCGCCTGACGTGACTATCGCTGAACAGCATGTGCCAAATACCATTTACTATCTGTGGATGCTTCGCCAACTCGCCGCCTTCTATAATTGTGAACGGAGCGAAGACGCTGTGATCGCGGCACATAATAGTATGAGTGCAGACACACTCATTGAGCACTTGATTACCTCAGCCCATATCGACACGCTTGTCCTTGATCCAGCTTTTCCGCTTCCTGACGTATGTTACTCACCACAACAGATGAGTCAGATTGGACACTGCAAGACTGCTATGATGTTTCGTCTCGAAACGCTCATGCAACGCTTGGTAGTTGCATATAGCGATTTCAACGACGTTGTTAGCCACTTCTCAGCCGAGATAAGTGATATTCGTGCGAAGGGCTATTGTGCATACAAAAGCATCGTTGCCTATCGCACTGGCCTTCAGATAGCTGAATGGAGCAAAGATGAGGCCGCTCGCTCGTTTCAGCAAGCACGTACCGAGGCTGTAGAAAAACAACAGCAGTTTCGCATTGCCCACAAACCATTGATTGACTATTTGCTACATATCGCCTTTGCACAAGCCGCAGCGCAACATGTCCCCATTCAGTTTCATACGGGCTATGGTGACAATGATACGGATATGCGGCTCGGCAATCCACTTCACTTACGCAATGTGCTGGAACGGCGTGACTATCAAACCATGCCGATTGTGCTGCTGCACGAAAGCTACCCGTATACTCAACTAGGAGCATATCTGGCAGCAGTCTATCCGCATGTCTATTTTGACCTTTCCTATACAATTCCATTTGTCGAAAAGTTAGAGATGCTTGCATTCACACGACAAGCTCTGAGTGTTGCACCTGCCAGTAAACTGATGTATAGTTCAGACGGTATTAACATTCCTGAGATGCACTGGGCTGGTGCCATTCGTGGCAGAAGTGTGCTTGCTCAAGTCCTTCAAGAGATGATCGATGCCGATGAGCTTGACGAGCAACAAGCTTTTTCAATCGCTACACAAATCCTCCATGACAATGCTTACAAAGTCTATCAACTTTAATACCGTCATTGAGAGAGGTGTCTAATGGTAGAAGCAGGTGATGCGTCTAGTAGTCCAAGACAATTTCGTATCGCGGTATACGCACTGATTTTCAATACAGAACATGAAATTTTACTGGCATTGCGACGTGATATTGATTGGTGGAACCTTCCAGGCGGTGGATTAGAACTAGGGGAAACCGTCGAAGAGGGTGTCTGTCGTGAGGTACGTGAGGAAACTGGACTTGAGGTTGAGGTAGATCATCTCGTGGGCGTCTATTCAAAGCCGCAAAAGCAAGAGGTTGTACTGACATTTTTGTGTCGCGTACTCGGTGGCACCCTTACTGCTACCGAAGAGTCGCGTGAGTGTCGCTATTTCTCGCCAGAGGCAATGCCTGTAAACACGCTACCGAAGCACAAAGAACGTATCATGGATGTATTACTCAACTCAAATCATGCAGTACTACGTACTCAGAGGAGTTCATCGGAAGAGGATCAGCGTCTTCCACCAATGTAAAGGCATGGTGTATTGTAACATTGTTCAAATACGCACAACTTGTTGAACGTGGGAACCAACGGACGCCCACCACCCGCGCCCAAGCCAGAAAAAAAAAATAGTT
>CAXUHF010000011.1:32625-70360 GCA_964250765.1 uncultured Ktedonobacteraceae bacterium
CTACTATACATACTGTGCGTAGCACATAGCAGAATATAGTAGGGTAGCCCCTTGTGGGCGTCCGTTGTGTAGCCTACGCATCATTCTTCGTATTTGAACAGTATTAAGATTTGTCGTGTCTTAGTTTAATAAGGAGAAAGAATAACATGGCGACAACAACCCACTACGATGCTATTATTATTGGTGCTGGACAATCCGGCGGTCCACTTGCGACTGCTTTAGGGCAGTCGGGCAAGAAAACGGCGATCATCGAGCGTGAGCATGTCGGTGGTACATGTATCAACGAAGGCTGTACACCTACAAAAACAATGGTTGCCAGTGCCAGAGCAGCGTATGTTGCCAGACGTAGTGCCGACTTTGGCGTACACACTGGACCCGTTAGCGTTGATATGACCGTTGTTAGGAAACGCAAACGCGATATCGTAAACAGCTTTCGGAGTGGCAGCCAGAGTCGCCTTGAAAAGTCCGAGAACGTAGACTTACTCATGGGTGAGGCTGCTTTTATCGCTCCTAAAGCTATAGAAGTGCATCTCAATGATGGAAGCGTGCAGGAACTTACTGGTGATTTGTTCTTTATAAACGCGGGAGAGCGTCCATCCGCTCCTCATATCGAAGGTATAGAGAACGTTCCTTACCTCAATTCTACCTCGATTATGGAACTCGATGTTGTGCCTGAGCACCTGTTAGTAATCGGCGGTGGCTATATCGGGCTAGAATTTGGGCAAATGTTCCGTCGTTTTGGGAGCGAGGTTACAATTGTGCAACGTGGCAAGCAATTGTTAGCGCGTGAAGACCCTGATATTGCAGAGGAAGTAGAAAAGATTTTGCGCGAAGATGGCATCGAGGTCTTGCTTGAAACTAATACATCGCATGTGACAAAAGACGCGAACGGCACAATTCAATTAGTTGTCAAAACGCCTGATAGAGAGCGAACTCTAAGCGGCTCACATCTGCTCGCAGGAACAGGTAGAACTCCGAATACTGACAAGTTGAACCTTGATGCAACAGGAGTGCAGATTGACAAAAAAGGCTATATTCCAGTCAATGATACCTTAGAGACGAATGTACCAGGTATTTATGCACTTGGTGACATAAAGGGTCCTCCAGCCTTTACGCACATCTCCTATGACGATTTTCGCATTATCCGTACAAACCTGATTGAGCACGGCAAGGCGAGCATTGCAGACCGTATTGTCCCTTACACCGTGTTCATTGACCCACAGCTTGGGCGCGTTGGACTCAGTGAGACCGAGGCAAAGCAGCAAGGCAAAAACTTCAAGGTTGCCAAAATGCCTATGAACTATGTCGCACGTGCGCTTGAGGTGGACGAGCCAAGAGGCGTAATGAAAGTTATCGTTGATCCAGACACGAAGCTCATTCTCGGTTGTGCTATCCTGGGCATGGACGGTGGCGAAGTTATGGCGATGCTCCAAATCGCTATGCTAGGCAAACTTCCCTACAACGTATTGGAAGAGGGCGTCTTTGCTCATCCAACACTCGCCGAGTCGTTGAATAACTTGTTCGGCACGATTGAGTAGTGGAACGTATGCCAGCAACTCTCATAGTTGCTGGCATCATCTTTATACGGTTAAATCGAATTTGATAATGTTATTATGCTCTGCGACTCAAGTCCTTCTGCTCTAAACTAGTCAACTCTGCGCTAACGCGCCATACCTTTTCAGCGATAGCCTCATCATAGGAATCAGAAGATGAGCGCACGATCTTGTTACGAAAATTCACGTACTTGCCCGTGATCCCTTCCACGTTTGGTGAGGACGCAAGGTAGATCGAACTTTGCGCTGCATGTTTGGTTGTCAACCAGTGTGAGAAGAGAGGTAGGATGAGCCGAACCGCAAAAGGTAGTGGCACGGCTTTGGTCCCTTCGAGAGTACCACCAGGGTCAGCCGCATTCACGGTCACGTTAGTGCCGCTCAGACGACGCGCCAATTCATACGTGAAGAATAGATTTGCGAGTTTTGCCTGCTGATAGGCATGCATCATGTTATAGTCTTTTTCAGATTGCAGGTCATCAAAGTCGATGCGACCAGAGCGATGCTGTATCGAATTGACATTTATGATACGTGCAGGTGCGCTAGCTTCCAGTGTGGGAAGTAGCAGATTCGTCAGAAGGAAGGATGCTAAGTGGTTTGTCACGAAGGTTGCTTCCAGACCATCAGTAGTCACTTTCCTCTGAGCATTGGTACCGCCCGCATTATTCACGAGTACATGCAACTGCGGATAGTGGGCGATAATATGTTCTGCTAGACGGCGGACCTCGGCAAGAGACGAAAGGTCTGCTTGTAGAAATGAAATTTTTGTACTACCCGTGTGCTGCTGTATGCTAGTAACTGCCTCAGCTCCACGCGCTGCATCACGACCAACAATAATTACAGAGGCACCAAGTGCACTCAGCCCAAGTGCGGTCTGATAACCTATACCTTTAGTTCCTCCCGTCACTAACGCAGTCTTCTCTTGCATATTCCATATTGTACTCATACTTTTAAATCTCCTCTTGAGTTTCCTCTGATACTCTTATCTCAGATGCGTTGCAATCCAACATTCATATCCCTTCTTTAGTCCTTCCAGTGCGAATATGAATATGCTATACTTACTGACAGAGTAATCACTACTGAACATCGTGTTTATTTTTTACTGGTTTTATCGTAACATAACTAGACGACAAGACTCAAGTCAAAACTGTCTTGTAGAATTTTGCCGAACAAATTAATGGAAAGTGTTCATTAAAAAGACGGAGTAATAACTGTGGAACAGGTTAAAAATGCTCTAAATGATGTTTCCAAACAAAACAATAGAAAATGTTTTTTTAGCCGTGCTGGAACAATGCAGGGTATACAAGACCAACCTGTAGACCGACGTATTCAGAGAACACGACAGTTGCTTCATGATGCGTTGTTTCTGCTCATTATCGAACGGGGGTATGAAGGGATTGCGATTCAGGATATCACGGAACGAGCTAACATCGGGCGAACCACATTTTACCTCCATTACCAGGATAAAGAAGAGCTTCTAAAGGCGAGTGTCAAAACACTCATGCACGAACTCCAACTCGATGTTGAGCCGAGTGCCGAAGAAATATGTCCTTACTCTATTCGATTCATCCGCATTTTCCAACATGTAGCACAACGGCAGCAGTTGTATCAGGCTCTGCTGAAAGAAACGGGACCGATCAACATAGGAAACTTAATGAGAACCTATTTCGCTGAACTTTTTCAACGGTACATGCTAGAGCTTCGGGAGAGAGAGAATTTCTCGCCTTTAAAAAACGAACTCATCGCGGCTCATGCAGCAGGGTCGTTGTTCGGCTTGATCTCCTGGTGGCTCAACCATGAGGTCTGCCCTTCCGCCGAGCAAATGGGCGCGGTCTACTTTCAGTTGATGGCAAATGGAGGCGAGGACATCCCTCTCTAGCAAGAGAAAAATCAGTTCAACCTTCATTTGTTACTCATCGCCTTCGGCGGTGAGTAACAAATGAAGGTTGAACTATAGGCTACTGCAACAAAACTACTGCATCCACTGCACCTACCTCAACCTGTCCTGTAATATCCTTCCCATCGAGCAATGAAGCAAAAGTGCCACTTGGCAACGTCACATGCTGTACTTGTTCAGTGTGATTGAGCAAAAAGTAGACGGACTTCCCATCTGCTCTTACTCTTCTTGTAACTTCAACGCCTGCGGGTGCTTCCAATACTGATGCAATGCCCGCTTGCTCGCAAAGTTGCTGTGTGAGTTTGTCGAGCAATTCGTTGTTGCTTTGTGTGGCTAGATAGTAGGCATGACCTTGCCCAAAAGAGTTGACCGTCAAGGCGGGATTATTAGCATAATAGTCGTTCGTAAAGACGCCAAGAGCTTGTGCGTCCTCTAAATGAATAAGTTCACCCCAAACTGTTGCTGGATAAGTTCCTTGTAACGCACCTTCTTGAATAAGAACCTGATTGGTCATCTCTGGCGTCAAGGGGTCAAACTCTTCGACATGAATACCCAGTAGCTTCCGAAGTTCAGCGGGATAACCACCTAGACAAACATGATCGCTCTCATCAACGATACCACTAAAAAAGGTCGTCAAGAAGGTACCGCCTTGCTCGACAAATTGCTCAAAGTTTTTCGCAACACCTGAGTGCAGCATATATAACAGAGGAGCAACCACAAGCTTGTACTTGCTCAGATCGCTATCGGGTGATACAACATCAACAGCAATATTGAACTTGTGAAATGCGCGATAATAGGTTAAGAGTTGCTCCCAGTAGTGCAAGCGGTTACTCGGCCCTGGTAGATATTCGACTGCCCACCAATTTTGCCAATCCATCACAATTGCCACTTGAGCCGGAACATGAGAACCCACAATATCGGGTGAAAGTTTTTGTAGGTCTGCTCCCACCTGTGCCACTTGCTGAAAAATGCGCGTATGCTCACTGCCTTCGTGCGGTACCATCGCACTGTGGAACTGCTCGGCACCTGCCTGTGATTGACGCCATTGAAAAAACAGGACGCCATCGGCTCCATGCGCAAGTGCTTGCAAGCTATGTAAACGCATTCGCCCTGGACGCTTATGTGGATTTTGTGGTTGCCAGTTGACTTGACTTGGGCTTT
This sequence comes from uncultured Ktedonobacteraceae bacterium, assembly GCA_964250765.1. Classification (GTDB taxonomy): domain Bacteria; phylum Chloroflexota; class Ktedonobacteria; order Ktedonobacterales; family Ktedonobacteraceae; genus JBBQVS01. The sequence continues at coordinate 37,234 of CAXUHF010000011.1, forward strand.
GTTCCATGATGAGATGAGGCTTTCCACTCTTTAGTGAACGCATAAGGTCATGCGGAAAGGCAACTTCCCACGCTTGAGCAGAGATTGGGGGATACATGTCAAACGAAATAACATCCATATGGGGTGCCCATGCGAAACCGTCAACGGGCTTGAAACCAACCATCAGGTTTGTTGTGAGAGGAATCGTAGGTGTGATTGCGCGTAGTATATCCTCTTCGACACGATAGCAAGCAAGAAGTGAGTCGGACATGAAACGCCAGTAGTCCAAACTGTGCGTGGGGTTGTTTTGTGCGGGTGTGACGCGCGGCGGCAGAATGTCTTCCCAATCGTAATAATGTTGACTCCAAAAACTTGTACCCCACGCGGCGTTGACAGCCTCTAGCGATTGATAGCGTTCTTGCAGCCAGACGCGAAACGCCTCAGCACAATTATCGCAATAACATACAGAGGTATGACAACCGTACTCGTTGTTTAAGTGCCACATAGTAAGTGCGGGATGCTTTGCGTATCGTTCGGCAAGCTGTTGAACTAATGTCCCTGATTTACGCCGAAAATCGGGACTGTTCGGGCAATAGTGCTGCCGCGAGCCATGTGACATGCGTCTACCATTGCGTGTCACCGGCAGCATTGAAGGATACAGACGGCTCATCCACGTTGGCGGTGATGCTGTTCCCGTTGCGAGGTCGGCTGCAATACCATTTTGTGCCAGCATATCCATAATGCGATCTAATTGCTCAAAGGAATACTGATCTGGTTTAGGTTCGAGCATCGCCCACGAGAAAATATTGATAGATGTCATGTTGACATGGGCTAGCTTCATGAGCCGCATATCTTCGGTCCACACAGCTTCGAGCCACTGCTCAGGGTTATAATCTCCACCATAGAAAAGGGTACCAGGAAAAGTAGTGTTCTGCATACGGAAAAGCTCCAACCTGTTCTATAAGAAGAGAGCTTGTATCTCCTCTGGTTATCTCTGCGTGTCACGTAACGCATCGTGCATAGCTTGTTCGACTTCAATAAGAAGGCGTGTGCGAAGTTGAGTTGCCCATTCTTCATCCCACGCATCTTGCGCTTGAAGCATATGTTTGCAATGGACAAGTGGGTCCTGTACATCTTCGTCACTATACTGTTGAGGAAATAGAGCAGGGGCTACGAATACTTCAAGTAAAACCGGTCCCTGTCCCTCGCGTACATGCTGTATAGCGTGCTGCATTGTTTCATAGACAGAAATCACATCGGTTCCTTCTACAGTATAATGGGCCAGGGTGTCGGGTAGTGAATCCGCCGCTAAGCAAGAGTTTTTGCTTGAAAATGTACTTTGACAACTATGCTCGCAAATAAAAATAATGGGAAGGGAATGATGAGCCGAAAAACGTATGCCTTCGAGGAAATCCGCTTCTGTAACAACATCATCACCACAATAGGCAATAGTGATAACAGGCACTTTGCGTAATTTCGAGGCGAACGCAATTCCTGATGCATGCAAAATCTGTGTTGCAACAGGTGCGGAGCCTGTAACTGTATTATGCTTATGATAGCTCCAGTGAACCTGTCCTGCTTCCTGACCGCCATCTGCCTGGCCTTGTACATGTGTGCAAAAGACCTCATATGGTGACATTCCTATAGCCATAATAACACCAAGGTCACGGTAGTGGGGCAGAGTAAAATCTTTCCCTACCTCGATGCAAACCGCGCTTCCAACTTGCGCAGCCTCGTAACCCCGACAACTCACATATGTCGTCGGGTCTTCTGTATACAATTGCCAGATGTATTCATCAACAAGCCTTGTGAGCAACATACGCTCATACAAGTTTTTTGCAAGCTGAATATGTGCGTGCGAAGAGGATAGCATACCTACTCTACAGTAATTCTTATAGCCAAAGGATCTCGTCTTTCATAACAAGCACAATCATTATATGCTGAATTCAGTACCGGAAGCAACAAGAAATATATTGTCATACATATCTCTTGTTAACAATAGCTTCCACTTTGCCGCCTGGACGTAGGGCGAGATTATGAGCTGGATCAGGTTCTATAGTTTGTCCAGAAATGAGTGTAAGTGCTGTGTGTTGAGCGAGAGTTGCTATGATCAATTGTCCCTCCATGAGTGCAAAGTAATTGCCGATGCAGATCCGAGGCCCAGCACCAAAGGGTATATAGGCATAGCGAGGAAGCTGTTTCTCATGTTCAAGTGTGAAATGTTCAGGGTTGAACATCTCTGGATTGGGAAAGTAGGATGGGTTACGCTGTATCGTGTAGGGAGACATAAAGACGTTGTATCCCTTTGGTACTAGATAGCCATCAATCTCAATGTCATGTAATGCCTCTCGCAATATTGCAGCGGCTGGCGGATAGAGGCGCATCGTTTCTTTGAAGACCTGTAGGCAGTAGGGTAAATGTACGAGGTCATCGTATGTTGGTGTCCGTCCCTGTAGCATGGTATCAACTTCTTGTTGTACTTTCGTATAGATATCCGAGTTCTGACAGAGAAAGTACCATGTCCAGGTAAGAGCGGCAGCCGTCGTTTCATGCCCAGCACCGAAGAGAGTCAAGCATTCATCCATGAGTTGCTCATTGCTCATAGCTTTGCCATCCTCATCTTTGGTTTGTAACAAGACAGATAAAAAGTTATTGTATTCAGTCTTACTTTGACGCTGTTCGGCGATCATCTTCTGAATGCGACTTTCTACCACTTGCGTTGCTTTACGAACACGAAGATTGCGTTGTGTAGGCCAACTACGTGGAGGCGTAAAAAGTGAGGTAAGCTTATGCACTGTATGCTCAAAGCCAATACCCATTGCTGCACCAAGCTCGTCAGCTTCGCTAAATACATCTGAATCGAAGAGGACTTTGCCAATGATGCTCATTGTCAGGCTAATCATTTGCCTGTTGAGGTCAATTGTCTCACCATCACGCCACTCTTGCTGAATGCGTTCTCCATAGCGAACGATAGTATCTGCATAACTCGCAATATGCCGAGGTTGAAAAACTGGAGCCATAAGCTTACGTTGATGACGATGAAACTCACCTTCACTGATAAAGAGGCCATTACCATCCATCGCCTTATGCAGTATTCGACCTTTGCTAAATTCATACGCGTGTTCAACCAAAACGCTCTGTACATGCTCTGCCTTGTTGAACATGATAACAGGCACAGGTCCTATGTGAAAACCACAAACATCACTCGCTTGAGCTACTTGCAAAAGGAAGCTCATACGCTTCTTCATAAATGCTGGTAAGCTCCCGACGAGAGGTGGCTCGTGAATATATGGAATTGTTTTAGATGATTTCGTCTTGCTTGAAACTGCCATCTCTATTCTCCTTTGCTGCTTTAATCTTATAATTTCTTTCTTACCCCTATTACGAAGTGCAAGGCTCTACTGTTGCTACCCGATTTTCTAGCAACATTGCTTTTCCTGCGTGCCGATTTTATAATGAAACGATGAAATGTAGTGTGTCTATGAATGAAAGCCAACAATGTCAATGACGACATCAAAGAGAGGCATATATAATATGACAGTAAATATTCGAGAGGTAGAGGCGAATACGGCAGCATCGTCGCTGGATGTGGTCGCGCTCTATCGCACAATGGTTACGGCGAGAGTCACAAACGATCTTCTAAAAACACGCAAAACGCAGGGCAAATATCCTTTTTATATTGGCTGTGCTGGTCATGAAACTATGGCGGCGGTTGTCGCGGCCCTTGAACCAACTGACTGGCTCGCATTATATTATCGAGATTTAGGCGCGTGGCTACAACGAACGGGCGATATAGCAGGACCTTTACGCGAAGCCTATTCGCGTATTACCGGACCGATGGGTGCTGGACGAAATATGCCGTCACATTATAGCAGTCGGCGTCATCGTATTCTGCCGGGCTTTAGCGAGATTGCGGGTCTGGCACCATTCGCGGGCGGCTTTGGTTTTTCCATTAAGCGACAGGGTGGCAAGGAACTGGTTCTCTATACTGGTGGCGATGGCTCTGTTGCCACAAATGACTTCAATGTGTTGCTTCGTCAGGCAGGAGTACATCAACTACCTGTGTTTATGGTTGTCGAGGACAATGGATGGGCAATCACTGCCGAATCTTCTATTCAATGGGGTGGCTCGCTCGTCGAGTATGCAAAGGGTGCTGGCTTATACGCTGAAGAAGTTGATGGGACCGACGTAATAGCAACGTATGAAGCAACGCGTCGGCTTGCACAGCACATACGCACTGGTCAAGGGCCTGTATTGATGCATCTCCGTCTTGGTCTGCTTGATCCGCATTCGAGTAGTACGGATATTAAAGCCTATCGCAAGAAAGAAGAGATCGAGTATACGACGGCGACGAAGGACCCAGTGAAGAACTTTGCGCGTTGGCTTGTTGAACACGGGCATCTGCAAGAGAGCGATATCGACGCCATTCGTCGCGGGATTCGTACAGAACTAGAACGTATTGAGCAGGAGGTGCTGCAAGAGCCAGAGCCGATGGCTGATCGTGTGCTAGATCATGTTTTGCATATTCCACAGTGGCAACAAAATACGCCTCGTGGTCCAAGACGTGCGACAACGATGCTTGGAGCTATTAATGAAGCTCTGGCAGAATTGGCACAACGTGACCCCGACTTCTTTGTCTATGGGCAAGATGTCGGTAGTCCGAAAGGTGGCGTCTTTGGAGCCACAGCCACGCTCGTGACGCAGTATCCAGGGCGAGCGATTAGTAGTCCTCTCAATGAGCAATTGATTGTTGGTATTGCTGCTGGTGCTGGCATGAAAGATGGCAAGGCACGGTGTGCCGAATTGCAATTTGTTGACTATCATCAATCTGCGACTCAGACGCTTCGGCTGGCGGCGCGTGTCTCGTATCAGACCTATGGTGACTGGAACGTGCCGCTCCTCATTCGTACGAAATCAGGCAGTGGTGGTGGTGGCCCCATTTCGAGTAGTGGTTCTGGTGGTGGTGCCTATGGACATTCCAACGCTGGTGAGCAATGGTTTACGACAGTCCCAGGAATGATTACCGTCTGTCCCTCGACACCGTTTGATGCGAAGGGACTCTTGTTAGAGTCTGCGCGAGCGCAATCACCCGTTGTCTTTCTGGAACGTGGACGCCTCTATCGCTCTGAGCCACCAAAGGACAGTGCTGGTAATCTTATTCCAGCTATGGCAGAGTATTGGGATGTGCCCGAAGGCTACTATACACAACCTCTAGGAAAAGCACGTCGCTTACGTATCGGTGAGGGACCTACGAGTCTCGCTATCATCGTATGGGGCGTCATGGTACTAGAGGCATGTACGGCAGCAGCCGATATCGTCAAACAACACGGTGGAGCTATTGAGGTTGTAGACTTGCGCACGCTCGCACCATTTGACGAGGAAGCTGTACGAGCGGCTGTCAAAGAAGCAAACCGCGTGCTTGTCGTCACGGAGGAAGCGGACCTGACTAGCTTTGGACGCCATATTCATTCCTGGATCGTCGAAAACTGCTTCTATGACCTGGATAGCACACCAGCCTTCATTTCTGCCATTAACGCTCCTGCTGCTCCCTATAACGTCGCGGAAGAAGAGGCATTCTTTCCCTCTGCTGTCACCATCGAAGCGAAAATCGAAGAACTGTTAGCGGAGTAATGGCGTTTCGATAGGCGTTACCAAATATCAATAGGGGCAAGGGCACCCGCAAGGGGAACGCCCCTCCCATACAACCAGAGCGAGTCGGAAACGGCTTCGTGTATGGGAGGGGCGTTCCCCTTGCGGGCGCCCTGGCTCAACCACAGACCTCTCTTCGTTTTACGTAAACGCTTATAGGGCTTGCCTGTTATGTTCCTCGACGAATTGGAGAAACTGTGCTACACTGCGTCCAATAAAGATAAAAGAATGAAATCATGAAAACTTCTTGCACATATGAAAGGCAGGAAAAATATATGGCAACCTGTGTATCTTGTGGCAACGATGTCACTGGAAAGAAATTCTGTCAACATTGCGGAACTCCTGTACAGGCTACGGTAGCTCCTGCTAGCAATACATCTACAGTGGCATGTCCACGTTGTGGCGAGGAAGTCAACGCGCACTCCGCGTTTTGTATGCACTGCGGTTCAGCATTACATACGGCTCAATCATCTGCTTCTCCTGTGCAAACACGGCCTACCACACGTCCTTGTTCAGCTTGCCAACAAGCAGTGCCAATAGATAGCGCGTTTTGTATTTATTGTGGACAAAACATGAATGCTCCTGTAACACAGTCCGTCGCTGCTGCGCCTGTCTTCTGTAATGCATGTGGCAGACAAAATGCTCCGGGTACACGTTTTTGCGGAGGATGTGGTAGTCCACTTTCATCTCCTCAGCCGGGCCAATATGCACCACAACAATTATACGGACAACAGCAAGGCCAACCTGGACAATATCCACAACCAGCCTATGGACAAGCACCATATCAGCAACCTCAGTATCCACAACAATACAATCAGGGAAGCTATCAACAGCAACCAATGACACTGCGTTGTCCGGTATGTATGTCAATGGCCCCTATGGGTACTCCTAATTGCCCAAGTTGCCGTACAAGTCTTGCTGGTATTGTGCCTACACCTGCAAACATGCAAGCGCAGGGTCAACAAGGCATGCTCGGTGGCGTAGGCAACCTCTTGCAAGGCAACAATGGCAATATGGCAATGGGTGCTTTGGGTGGTGCAGCCGCCGTTATTGGAGGAGAAATGCTCTTGCATGGCGTCGAGAACTCCATCGAAAACCGCGTTGAGGGTGATATGGGTTATGGTGGCTATGAGCATCGTCATCATCATCATCGCCGTGAAGAGGAAGGACTACTTGGCGGTCTTGGCGATCTGGCAAATGATGTTGGTCTTTTTTAAATGGTGCTCAGCTAGGAAAAAAGGATTGGGGACGGTAATCGTATACGATTACCGTCCCCAATCCTTTTTTCCTAGCTGAGCATTACCCAAATTGGCTATTCTTCTTCCTGTTTTGACGGGGATGTGTTGCGATGGTACTGGAAACCGTCTATAATACTGCGAGATAAGACAGATCATGCCTGAAACAATGCAGTTGTGACCGTTGATATGTATATATGCTTTCATCAGCTAGGACAACAATGAACTACGAGCGAACAACGCTACCCAATGGCCTACGTCTACTTACTGCCTCTATGCCCAGTATGCGCTCTGCCAGCATTGCTTTCTTTTTCAAAAGCGGTTCACGCTATGAGCAAGATCGTATTGCGGGTGTGTCGCATTTTATTGAACATATGCTTTTCAAAGGCACACAAAACTACCCTACCGCTCGCCTTATCTCTGAGGCGATTGAAGGTGTTGGTGGTACGTTTAACGGAAGTACGGGTAAAGAGATCACAAGTTATACAGCCCGCGTTCCTGGCGAAGAATTGGAAGCTGTCATGACTGTGCTGGCAGATATGATACGTTATTCGCTGTTTGACTCAGCAGAGATCGAGAAAGAGCGCAGCGTTATCATTGAAGAACTGAGCGCGACACGGGATGATCCACAAGAATGGGTGAATCTTCTTGTGGACGAGGCGATGTGGCCTGGACTTCCGTTGGGTAGAGATGATGCTGGTACAATTGAGTCGGTGACAGGGTTGCAACGTCAAGATATGCTTACCTATTTGGAAACACACTATTGTCCCAACTCACTTGTAATTAGTGTTGCTGGCAACGTAGATCACCAACACACTGTTTCACTTGTTCAACGTCTATTTGGGGACTGGAAACAGCATGAAGTCCCTTCATACATTGAAAGTCTGCCGCCACTTAATGCTATGCCTTTACGTATGATACAGAAAGACACCGAGCAAACCAATGTATGTTTAGCGACGTTAGGAACCGCGTATGCCTCACCTGATTACTATCCCTTGCTGCTGATAAATGCACTACTTGGTGATGGAATGAGTTCGCGTCTTTTCCAGTCTATACGAGAGGAGCAAGGCTTGGCGTATGACATTGGCAGTTATCTCAATAGTTATGCCGAAACGGGAAGTCTTGTTGTAAGTGCAGGAGTTGATCCTTCGCAAACGGAAGGGGTCATACGGGCCATTCTCATTGAATTACAACGCTTACAAGATGTGCCTGTGCCAGCCGATGAACTGAGACGGATCAAAGCTTATGTACGAGGAGGCATTTTACTCGGTTTAGAAGGGACGCAACAAGTCGCTTCGTGGCTGGGTAGTCAAGAATGTTTACATGCTAGAGTGCGCGATATCGACGAGGTGATAGCTCTTATTGAAGCGGTCACTGCACAAGATATTACTCGTGTCGCGCGAACCTGTTTTGCTCCCGAATGGCGTCGTTTGGCTATTATTGGACCAGGTGAGACAGCGCAGACCGACGTATTTAGGAAACTGCTTACACAAGAGTAAAACGGGAAGAGGAGATTCAAGTTTTATGGCACAGGTAACGCTTCGTGAGTACTTACAAGGAATAGAAGACACGCTGAGTGCAGGACATGTTGATGATGCTGTGAATAAGTGTCAGCATGTTCTTGCTCGCTTCCCGGAGTCTTTAGAGGTACAACGGCTTTTGGGCGAGGTGTACCTTGCACAAGGGCAGATGGAGGACGCACAACAAGCACTTGACTGGATACTGACCAACGACCCGGAGAATGTAATTGCCTATTGTGATCGTGCGCTCATCAGTGAACGTCTCTCGGACTTTGATACGGCTCTGGACTGCTATCAACAGGCATATGAATTAAGCCGGGGCAACCGTGATATTCGTCAACAATTTAATATGCTGAGTGCGAAGGTGGGACAGCAAGGCTTTATGTTTTCACGCGCGGGCCTTGCGCGGCTCTACATGCGTGGTGGTCTGCTTCCTCAAGCCATACAGGAATGGGATGCTGTACTCTCCGTCAGCCCTGATCGTCTTGATGCACGAACTGGACTTCTCGAAGCATACTGGCGCGAAGGCTTATACGACGAAGCTGAACAACTAGCACTGCAAACGCTTCAAGATGTACCGGGATGTGCGAAAGCGTTGTTGGTTCTAGCTCATATTACCGCTCCCAAAAATATGCAACAGGCACGAGAATACGTGCAACGCGCAGAATTGTTAGACCCCGATCTCTTAATGGCACAAGAACTTTTTGAAGATATGATGATGAGCCAGCCGGGGCATCCCTTCCTCAAGCTTTTGAAGAAGGCTCCAACTATGCTCGACACAAAACAGGTCTCCACAGAACCAACCTCTACAAAAGTTTCTGCTGAACCTGTATTTGCTCATGTTTCAGCCTCACAAGAAACACCTTATGCGCCTGAAGTACCTGTGTACGAAATGCCGACCGCTATCAATTTCTTTGAGTGGAACAATTTGGACTCTTGGAATAGTGCTGTCGAGACACCTGCTAAATCAGAAGCACAAGAACAACCAAACAATGATATCTCTGCACTACCCACATGGTCACACGATACATTCTCCGATGCATGGACACTACCACCACAGGTGCAAGAGTTACCAAAACAAGAAATGCCCTCTTCCTCTGAGCAAAAGCTTGAAAGCTTCCTCGTTGAGCATGAACCTCAAAATGCTTACAATGCCGCTCCAGCCGCACCTGTTCAACAAGAGGATCAGGGATGGAATAGTCTAAGTCCTCTTGTTGAGTCGAGCGCGGACGAAGTATGGCAAAGTGGACGCGAGACGCATCAAGCGTCTGAAGCGTCATGGACGTCAGGTGCGCAAGATGAAAACGTGTCAACTCCACCTGCGTGGTTGAATATGTTGACGCAAGATGAACTGCTGGGACAACGACAACCGGATGAGGTAGCACCGTCTGTAATCGAAGAACATGAACCCCAGCAATCTTCAATAGACACACCAGCGTTGCCAATTTCTCAGTCCTATGGAGAGACTGCTCCTATTGATGAGACCTCTGATGATCTATCATGGCGTGACGCGTTACAAGCCTCATTGAATACTACGACAGACGAAGAAGAGCCATTTTCCTTTGGTCCTGAATGGCTAAAATCTCTTGGAGCAGCGGAATTAGAGTCTAGCGTACAGGAAGAACAATCAGTATCAGCACCAATGGCTCCTCAGGCTCAACCAGAAACTGTAGAAAAGCGTGTGGAACGAACTCAACCGTTGTATGAGGAGCCAGAAGCACTACAGGCAACGTATGAATTGTCAGAGACTGCTGATGCCTCTCTTCAAGAGCCAGCATCTGACGCACATACATGGTTAGATGCTCTTTCTGCTGAACCTGAGCATGCGCAATCCTCTGAGCAAACTATTGTCAATACGTTAGAAGATTTGGAGCATAGCTTGCTTTCAGAAGGCTTTGTGCCTTTGGAGCCAAATTCGCTCTCAGCTATTGCGCAGTCTCAAGAAGCTTCTTTGGATACACCTTCATCACTTGAGCCATATAGTTATCGAGAGGAGACATACGAAGAGGAACCTTACTCTTCATCAACGATCTCTTCGGCTTTAGAGCAATTAGGAAACTTAGCAACTCCTTACACAACCTATCAAGCTCCTGAGCCGCTTCTACCTGCCGCGCAACAAACATCTACACAGCCGTTGGAAGAACTCTCCTGGGCTTCTAGTTTTCGTAGTGTTCCCGCTTCACCACAAGAGGAGGCACACGACACCGCAGCATCACCTGTTGAAGCTTCGCACGAGATAGCTACAATCAACTCGACTTCTAATGTGCAGAATACCGCGCCACAAGAGCAACAATTCTCTCTGCCAGACTCCATTGACTCCTTTCCCACACCCGTTTTTGAGCCAACACAGGAGCCACAGCGAGTGGAAGTACCAGATATGCCTATGGCACCAGTAGGGCGTGCTGATGCTTTCTTTGAGAGCGAACTTGAAACAACGATGAGGCGGCCCGCTGTTCGCTTGCAAGCGATGAAACAACCGCAGCAGTCGTCGGTATATATAACGCCATATCAGTCAGCTAGTAAAGGACGTGGTAACGAACGCAAGTCAATACCTGCTAGTGGTGGTGGAAAAGAGAGGCTGCTACACCTGCAAGAGCGATTGGTACAGGGCTATCAACATCAACTTGTTGGCGACTATGACGAAGCGATGCAAGAGTATCGCATCATCATCAAAAGTGCGCCCGAACTGCTTGACGAAGTTGTCAGTAATGTACGTGCATTACTGAAGCTTGCGCCAACGTATTCCGCAGGCTATCGTGTGTTAGGTGATGCTTACATGCGTCAGGGTGAGTACTTGCAAGCGATGGAGGCGTATAACAAAGCACTGACAATGGCAAAGAAGGCAAAAGTCTAATGCGCCGGAAGGAGGGAGTCAATTATGGAAACAATTCTGCAACGCTTGACCGACCTGGATGATGTGTATGGGGCGATTATTGTTGGGAAAGATGGCCTCATCGTTTCTGGAACACTACATAGCGAAGATGAGGAAGTGATTGGGGCAATGTCGGCAGCCACCTTTGGCTCTACCACAAACTATACGACACAGATTAGTCAAGGTGAAACGCACCGTGTCATTATTGAGACTCAAGACGGGACTATTCAAATGGAAGAGGCGGGTGATCTCATTCTTGTAGTGACAACGCGGAGTTCCGGTAACATTGGGCGCATCCGCTTAGAAATGAAAAAAGTTTGTCGCCAGATCATGCAACTGGTGGCAAGCTACTAAACAATAACGAAGGAGCTAGCAATAGCCATATGGAACAGACACTTATTATCGTAAAACCCGAAGGGGTACAGCGCGGCATTATTGGTAATGTACTTGCGCGTTTTGAGCAACGTGGACTCAAATTTGCCGCGCTAAAACTTATTCACATCACGCCGGAACTTGCCGAGGAACACTACGGCGTACATAAAGGCAAGGGCTTTTATCCTGGTCTGGTCAAGCATATTACCTCTGGACCTGTTGTTGTCGGCGTGGTAGAGGGACCAAAGGCCATTAGCGTTGTACGCACAACAATGGGTGCTACAAACGCAGCCGAGGCCATTCCTGGCACTATTCGTGGTGACTACGCTATTGAAATTGGTTTCAATATCATTCACGGCTCAGACAGTCCAGAGAATGCAACAAAGGAAATTAACCTGTTCTTCAAGCCGGAAGAGTTGGTAAGCTATACTGTTGTCACAGAACCCTGGGTTCACGAATAAAACTAGGTAGGACACACAAAGACGCCAGTAGGCTCGACCTACTGGCGTCTTTGTGTGTCCTACCTAGTTTTATAATGATGCTAGAGGCGTCTCTTCGTGAGTAGGAGCTTGCTTCGCGCGCTTTTTCTCTGCGAGTCGCCAGCAGCATGTCTTACTCCGAAAACACTTTTCCTGCTCTTCTTGTGTGACTGGAGGAGTATTTTTCAAACAAAAGACCTGATACATTGGCTCACCAGCGTTCACGTCGTTACAAGGAAACCAACGCTCACGGTAGAATGGACAGGCATTCCTATGCTTACGCCAATTTGAGTTTTCAGATGGATTTGTGTTTATTGTGCCCGCCAACCGGATATCCTTCCTAACTGTATGGGAGTAGTGGTTATGAATTGTATTTTACTACGCGCTGCCTGGACGTTATTGGCAGTTTGTATCATAATAAATTTGCGATAAACGTAGTATACCACATCATCTTTAGAACAATAGAAGTATGACTACAGACAAAAAGGCACTCTTTATGGTATACTTGTATATGGAAAGACGAGAGAGAAACAGTGGTTGAGCAAAAATTAGAGCAGACTCCTTGGTCCCTTCGACAAACGCTGATTGGTACGTTCTTCACCCTTGTTCCCTGGATAATTCTTGCTCTTGGCCTTGCTGGTCTTAATACAAGTGGAAAGCCAACACAACCTCATCGTCTCTCACCACAAGCGGACCTGATCAGTGCCATTGTTACCTTTCTCTTCTCAGTCTTGGTCGAGGGAGCCTTTCTTATTGCGCCATTTTACTTCGCTAACCGTACTGTTTCAGCTTTCGGCAATCATTGGCGTTCAGTATTCAATGCGTTAGGCTTTAGACGCTTTCAATGGCTGAGTACATTGAGCATGATCGTCTTGCTATTCCTGGCTTTTTATCTCATTAACGGTTTCTATCAGTATGTTATCACTGTATTTCATTTGAATTTACAGACGAACGATCAAGTGATTTTACAACAAAGCAAAGATGCGCCATTAACGACGTATGCAACCCTCATTGCAAGTGTGCTGGTTGCACCTATTTGTGAGGAAACTTTCTTTCGCGGCTTCGTCTTCGCAGGCTTCCTTAATCGCATGCCTGTCGTGGTAGCAATTCTCCTGAGTTCATTGCTCTTTGCAATCGCGCACGCCGACCTCGGCTCCTTTGCTGTCCTCTTTTTCATCGGTCTTGCTCTAGCTTTTGTACGCTGGCGTACACGTTCAATTTGGCCCGGTATCCTGCTCCATTTGCTCAACAATGGTGTTGGTGCATTGGTGATTGTGCTGGTTATGATGGGCGTGCTGAAGCAATAATAAGAAATGTTCTTGAACTATGAACTACATCATCCTTCGACCAAAGAGTGCTTTATTGGTTGTCTGAGAATGGTGTGCATCTTTTCTGGAGCCGTTTTGCGTGGATCACTAAGATAAATTTCATGATGTTTGCCTTGAGCGAGATAGTGATGTTCTACAATAAATTGTTCAATCCTCTCGATGGTTTGTCCCTCAGTGGCAAATGGACCGACATGCATAATCTGAACTGCTGTCCCTTCGTGAAGGCTTTCTAAGCGCATTTTGTCCAGTATAGGCAGACTTTTCTTCCGTTTCACCTGTGTCAGAGCAGTAGTAAACCATTCATCGTTTACAACATTCGGTTGCATAATCATCATTGTCCACTGCCAGTTTTCCCGACTGACGTTCCTGCTGCCCTCTGCTCCTGCCCACCATAAACCCTCAAGAGGCATGACAGCATAATCGAGCGTAACTTCCTTCTTGAGCAGAAATTTTATAGTATAGGCAACCGAGTAGAGTGCTTCAATAGCATCTTTATACTCCTGAGCGGTATTTGGGTCGCCCCTTCCGTCCAGCATCAAAAAGATCATATCGGGAACCTCAACTACTGTTACCTCTCGTGCTGAGGGATTGTACAAGTGTTTGAGGTCTTTTTTGAAGTCTTGTTTTGCTGTTCCAAGTTCTTTACTCATAACTCTCCTATGTCCAGTGTTCGCTAAATCTGTAATCAAGAACAACTGCTATGTTACATAATATTACAACTCACTGTTCACTTTGGTCTAATAAAAAACGTGTTATTATCATGAAATATTCAAGAAGGATGTGAGCAAATGAGAAACGTAGAAATCCAGAATAAACGTACCGTGTTCGATGACAAGTTCAAAATAGATGAGGCTACTCTGCGCTTCCAAAAGTTTAATGGTCAGATGAGCGATACCGTACATCGGCTTGTATTTGAGCGTGGTGATTCGGCGGCAGCCCTGCTCTTAAATAAAGATACACAAAAGGTTCTGCTCATAGAGCAATTTCGATATCCTGCCTATGAAAAAGGACCAGGATGGATACAAGAGGTGGTTGCTGGCGTCATCGACAAGGGCGAGCAACCCGAAGAGACGATTCGACGCGAAATCCGTGAAGAAATCGGTTACGAGGTACGCGAACCATTGACACATATTGCCACGTTCTACGTCTCGCCAGGAGGGACATCCGAACGCAACATGCTCTACTACGTCGAAGTCAGCAACGCTGACCGCGTTTCCCAAGGTGGAGGAAAAGTATCTGAGCACGAAGATATCGAACTGGTAGAAATGACGCTCCCCGAATTGTGGCAAGCATTAGATAATGGCGATATCGTGGACGCCAAGACGCTAATTGCTGCGCAATGGTTGCGGAACAAGCTCAATAATAAATCCTCTGACACTGTAAAGTAGCTTTTTTACATGGATAAGTAGGGCATCATACTTTAAGCTCTAGATGCCCTATAACTCTCAGTAGTGACGCTCTTTTTGCAAGTACTCTATTGCACCTCCAAACGTAAATGTTTCACTTGTACTCTGAAACAAAGGTGCAACTTCCGCAACAAGCCACATGTGAACGTCCTCGGCTCGCTCTTTTCCTTGCTCGACAGATGCAATCACATTGCTTTGAGTTATAAGATAGTCGGCTAGTGCTTCAGGCGTGAATGCTATATCATTGGTGTAGTGTTCGCGTCTGAGTAAGCGGAAATCATAGTGCTGTACATCGCTTTCTGTTAAAGGCAGATTGTTGCGTGGAGGTATAGGATAGCGGTCAAGATAGTTTGTACGACTCCAATGTTCAAGTGCTGGATTTTCTACAATTCTTCCCGTAAAGCCATTGCCATAAATAATAAGCCAACTCTGTGAATGAAGTACACGAGATGCTTCTGCTAGGAAATGCGAACGATCAAGCCAGTGGAAAGCAGATGCGACAGTAACAAGATCAAACGAGGCATCAGGAAACGGCAACTGCTCTGCTGGACTGCAAATGTAGCGGATACGGGAATCTAGTTGTGCTTCATTAAGCATTTCCTGCGAGCTATCAGTTCCAACAATTTCGTTGGCTATAGCTTTGAGGGCTATTGTTGATTGTCCTGTTCCACAGCCCACATCAAGAGCATTTTGTAGTGACTGCTGTAGATTGAGAAATGCTTTGATTCTTTGCATAACAATGGGATGAAAATATGGTCGAGCGTTGGCATAACGTTTGGCTGCACTCTTATGTGCAAAATAGTTCATATGTGGATGTCCCTTCACGAAGAAGTTATCTTTGTACTTTCAATGTCTGTGATCCACTGCTCAATAGTATCTCTCATTCTTTCAAACCAGGTGTCACTTTCTTTTGTCATTAGTCTTACCATAAAGTCTAGTGCGTGTATTGCAGCGTAAAGGTCAACAACTTTGCGCTGTTCATTTGTCAATTCCCAAATGTGACATAGTTCTTCAACATAAAAGAATGTTTGAGTACCTATGTTGCTAAGCACCGCTGTTTTCGTTAGACCAATCATCCATAAAGGGTCGCCGTAACAAACATTGTCAAAATCTACAAGCCCTTGTAACTCTCCGTCCAAGACAATTACATTCTTTGTGGTTACGTCGTCTAAGAAACATGTAGGTTGTACCTGAATTAAATACGGTTCAAAGAGAAGCAAGACACGCGCTAATCTTGTCTTCCATCGACTAAGAACGTCATCATAAGTATGACTAGTAAATCTATTCATCTCGAACTGTAAAAGCTCTATCCATGATGAAAATGCTCCTTGCTCCCCAATAGATACATAGCCAAATCCCTTATTCATTGGAAGTAGTGTTACCTTCCGTTGGAAAAAGACAATTTGTTCGGCTACTCTTGTCATCTGGACATGTGTCATATCCACTAACTCATAACGTAAGTCACGTCCAGGTACTTTCTCCAAAATCATGTAAGCAGAAGAATACTTTCTCTGCGTCAAATCGGTAGCGAGTACTTGAGGAACTGGTAAACCCAATTGAGCCAAAATCTTGAGGTTGTGTTGTGTTTTGGCGAAGACTTGTGCATTTTTGTTGGTTCGTATAATAATGTTGCGGTTCGGAAGTGTAACATCATATACAATACTGTTATGTCCAAATGTCATATGAGTAGCAGCAAGCGGTTGTATCCCAAGGATATCAGAAACAATTTCCATCACTTGCTGTTCATTCATGCTAAGTTGCTGTCCTTCATGTATAACTACTTATTTCACCCTGAACTACTCTTATCACTCCTAATAACACACAAAGCAAAAGTACTTGCGAGAAAAAGAATGGCGTACCGAGCGTATCATTGTTCATTAATGGGACAAATAAAAGCAGGAGTGCCGCTATCCCAAAAAGAAATGTAATACAGGGTTGACTTCTCCAACAGGAAGGGCGCAACCACCAAATAGCAACACAAAGGGAAAGTAAAACAGTTGTCGTTGCGCTGATAAGCACTCTTGCGTGATGCGGGTCTGTTCGAGAGAGTATGTATAGTACTGCAACAGTGCCTCCACCTACAAACGGGACTAACCAGAAAAATAGACTATCCCAACGTCGAAGCGGAATACGATGTGTGGAAAAACAGATAAAGGTTGCAAGGAGCGCACATGCCGTTACTTCCTGAAATTGAAGAGCAATGAGTGAACGTCCACTTATGCCAAGTAGTGTTGCTACATAACTTGCACCTGTGAAGACTGCCCAAATACTCCCAAAGATACTTCCTATACGTATCCACGTAGAACGTCCCTTGATGCTAAGAACAATTAAGCTGGTCAATATAAATAGCGCGTGGATGAGGAGTACCCATTCAGCTTTGTATGCTTTATTCAGCCACCCTTGCGTGAGCAAACTTTCGACGCTTAAACCAACGGCTACAGTCAAAAAAAAGAGCAGAATGAAGCGTGGCGTCCAGACGGTAGGCGAAGAGGGAACTTTCTTCTCTGCATCCTGTATCGGTTGGATACCACTCTCTTGTGTTTCCTCAACTATTACAGTCGAGGTATTGGACGCGACGTTCTCAGGTTGTGTAACAAAATCTGCCATAGCAAGGACACTCTCTTTATTTTTTGTGGTCCTTCTTGATAACGAATAGACATGCGTGTTAGGTACAGATACAACTGTACCATATCAACGTATTGGAGGCCAAAGCCACTCGTAGAGTGCGGGATGTACTTTGAGTAGATAAAGAATACGAATGAGAACAACAGTAAGTTGTGTACGGAGCAGACCCCAATGCTGATGCCGACGTGCAGAGGTCTCAACCTCAGCGTTGAGCAACACGACATTTCCCGCTTTTCCCATACGTTCGCTGTAGTCAACGTCTTCCATAAAAGGCCATTCTCGATAGCCTCCTAACCTTTGAAAAACATCGCGTCGTGTGAAAATAGCCTGATCGCCTGTATAACTCTTTGTACGCAACGAGCGTTGTGTGATATTCTCGCAGATACGCCGATAGATAGGACGTGTATCATCGAAACGCATCCGAAACGCGCCACCGTCTACGCTGTCATCCTGCATCACGGCAAGCAATTCGGCAATGCCAGCTTGCTCAGGAAATGTGTCAGCATGGAGAAAAAGCAAGATATTTCCTTGTGTTGCTGCTACACCTGCATTCAGTTGTCCACCACGTCCACGCTTCGCGGCGATAACACGCACATGCTTACTCGCAATCGCAACGGTCTTGTCGGTACTTTCGCCATCGACAACAAGAATTTCGGCATCGGAAGCACATTCCTGTATACACAAAAGCGTTTTCTCAATCCAAGCCTCCTCATTAAATATCGGGATAATAACCGAAAGTTGTGGCATAGATAGGTCCTTCAACGTATATCAAGGTACATCTGTTGTAGGCGCAAAGGCGATGTGCCGAATTTGTAGAGTGTGCGGAGATACCACATAAATAACACGCTACGTAACAAGCCTGTCTTTTCGTGCCGTCGTGCTGATGTTGTCACGTAGGAAGGCACCAACACAACTCTCCCGATTGTGCGCAAGCGTGCGATGATTTCCAGGTCTTCCATCAATGGCTGGTCAGGATACCCCCCGATTGCTCGAAAGCTCTCAGCACGAATAAAATATGCTTGGTCGCCTGTAAACACATTAGTGATGCGTGAGCGCAGATTGGTAGCGAAGGCAACAAGCTTATAGAGCAGTTTATCACAATTAAAACAGAGTTTGAATGCACCAGCTACAACTTTTGGTGACGCGAGAGCTTGCTCGATAGCATCAAAAGCATTATTAGGTAACAGTGTGTCAGCGTGGAGAAAGAGAAGAATATTCCCTCTTGCTGCCTTTGCTCCACAATTCATTTGTGTGGCGCGACCTCGTGTTGAATGAATGATTGTGCCATAGCGTTCAGCAATAGTCACGGTAGCATCTGTACTACCACCATCTACAATAAGCAACTCGTACTCATGGGAGGCGCATTGTTGTGTGAGGGGCAAAAGATATTGTTCTAATACTGCCTCCTCATTCAACACTGGCATGATAATCGAGTAGCGCATCTTCAGTTGTTACCTCTCAAACGAAGACTACGGACATACCCTGTAAAGAGAAACTGTGTAGGGTATGTCCGTAGCCTCATACATCTTTTTCATTGCGTCCTTTTGGAGATGTCTTCGTCTTATTATGATGTATTATATGAGAGTCTAGGAGAGGAAAACAAATTATATGCCGACGACCGAGCAGGCTTGGGATACCTTTCAGATACCCATTAGGCATTTCATTCTCAAATACATACATAATGAAGCTATCGCGGAAGACATTCTGCAAGATGTCTTTCTCAAAACGCATATACACATTGAAACACTTCATGACGAAGAAAAACTTCAATCGTGGCTATATCAAATTGCACGCCACACCATCTATGATTACCATCGCTCTCAGAAGACCATACAAACCCTTCCAGAAACATTTGATATGCTAGCAGAACCCACTCAGGAGGGCGTGGAACAACTATTGCTTCCTTGTGTCAAGGATATGGTTAATCAACTTCCCTCACGTTATCGAGACGCTATTCTCCTGACAGAGTATCAGGGCCTAACACAGAGAGAACTTGCTGAACAGTTACATCTCTCCTTCTCTGGCGCGAAATCAAGAGTACAACGAGCACGCGAGAAGCTCAAGCAGCAGTTATTGGAATGTTGTCATTTTGTGCTTGACCGTCGAGGAGGCATTATCGAGTATCATCCCAGGAACGAGTGTTGTCTAGCCTGTTCTTGTACCATGTAACAAAATGTTCTTGAGGGGATATGGTCACGTATCGAGAGCGAATTGCTAGTGCAACCATAGACATCATAAAAGAACTTCTCACGCTTGCGTCCTTTTAGGCTCTGTACCGTCTATAAAAGCAGAAATTGGCAAGAGGCCAACAAAACAGTTAAGACTAAAGGATAACGAACATGACAACAAAGCCAACGAATGATGAGCAGTTACGTAGACGCGTACAAGAAAGATATACTCAGAGCATCCTACAAATAACAAAACCGGATGCTTCAACGCAAAGTAACTGTTGCGGAAGTGATTGTTGTACAACAACAAAAGACCCAGTTACAAGTAACTTGTATAGTGATGGAGACCTGAATGGACTTCCTATAGTAGCCTCTCTTGCTTCACTTGGCTGCGGAAATCCAACGGCTCTTGCAGAATTACGCTCAGGTGAGAAAGTGCTTGATTTAGGAAGTGGAGGCGGAATTGATGTACTGCTATCAGCACGCCGTGTTGGTCCAACCGGATTTGTCTACGGTCTTGATATGACTGATGCTATGCTTGAGGTAGCAGAGCGCAACCGCGTTGAGGCAGGTGTTGAAAATGTAACATTCCTCAAGGGGATCATTGAAGCGATACCACTCCCTGATCAAAGTGTAGATGTTATCATTTCCAATTGTGTTATCAATCTTTCTGCTGATAAAAATCAGGTCTTGCGAGAGGCATACCGTGTACTAACTCCTAGCGGGCGTTTCGCGGTCTCCGATATCGTCATACAGGGTCATCTACCGTCTACTATTCAGAAAGATATGGAAGCATGGGCTGGCTGTATTGCTGGCGCATTGGAAGAAGATATCTACCGGCGTCTATTAAGCGAAGCAGGATTTACTGCTATCGAGATTGAAGTCACACGACGCTATAGTCTGCAAGAGGTCGCTGAAAGCGGAGCGAGTGCGGCTATCGCTGAACTGTCTCAAGGCGAGCGTGATGAACTTGACGGAAAATTTGTGAGTGCGTTCATTCGTGCTCAGAAACCAATGTAACTATGTGATTTAACGAATTGAGGATTATTCTGTAGGGACCGATGTATCACGTCCTTGTTGGCGGTCAATTGCCGACAAGGACCCGATACATCGGTCCCTACAACCAACGCATCTCAGTTGTGTTATGCTATCTAACCATTCACAGGTTGTACCTGCTTCACACGGCGTGTTGGCAAGGGCACGAACGCGCTTTCCTGAGCGTGTGGCTGTGCTGGTCGCATCTTGGCATTTAACGCACAGAACGACATCACCCCGCGAGGTGATGCATTGTGGAAGCAACAGCGTTCGACACGGCTCATGTCGATGTCGCTTTCATCCATGAATGGTTTGACGAAGAGTGTGAGCGTCTTACGGCTTGTCCAGAACGAAGGATCGGTCCCGATGTGAGGCCAAAGCGTCTTCATGAGCTTGAGGCTACCACCAATATTTGTCACTAGTTGCGGCAAAATGGCAGCGCGACCACGTGTTAACATGCGTAGTGTCATATTTGGACGCGGCCCGACAACTTCCATAAACTCCTTAAGTGTGAAGTTTGGCGCGATGGGCTTATAGCCATCCTTTGTGTGTTTGAGAAGCGAGAAGGTATTGCAGAGTGGCGATCCTTCGCCAACGGGGAAGAACAGGTCTTGCGAGACACCCGTCTGTTCCTCGATCAGTTTAAGTATTTCAGGCATACGCAATTTACGTAGCGGCTTCTGTTCTCCCTCTTCACCATCTTGATTGTTCACCTGGAAACGTCCAAAAGGTGTTGCTGCTTGGAACGCAATGGCGCATACAGTATCTGGATGTTGCCATGCGAAGTGAATGACCTGCTGAATCTGGTCGGTATTTAATCCATCATACAAAGACACGGCGAGTGTTGAGGGCAGATGAGCGCGTTCGAGGGCGGCAATAGCTTTTACGCGTACATCCCACAGGTCTTCGTTGCGTAGTTTGACGATATCTTCTGGTCGTGTACTGTCGAATTGCAGGTACACGGAGGTAAAGCCCCACTCGACAAGCTTCTGTGCAAACTCCGGTTCACGTGCCAAACGGATGCCGTTACTCACCATCTCTAGTTGCCCAAAGCCCTTACGCTTGACCATTGCCGCGATTTGATCGAGGTCTTTACGCACAGATGGTTCGCCACCAGAGATTTGTAGCGAGATACCTTTGCCCTCAACAGCTATGAGTTGGTCCAGACGCATCTCGATCTCTTCTAGCGAATAGTCGCGCTCAGAAGGGCTTGAGTAGGCATAGCACATGGGACAGGTCAAGTTACAGCGTTCCGTGACTTCGATGATCGCAAGACCCGCAGGCTTACGTAACGGAAAGGGAGAAAGCCCCTGTGAAATATCGGTATTGCCACCATCACCGTAACGTGCCACCATCAGCTTTTCAACCTGAAACGATTTGCGATAAAAGTCTGCATGATAGCCTAGATCAGTATCGACGACGCCATGTGTGGGACAGGTACGTGTGAAGAAGACCTGTTCATGCTCTCGTACCTCATAGGAGGCAGGAACAATTTCTCCACATATGGAACAAATACTACGCGTTTGTTTCATAATCTCAGTCATGGTGATACTTTCTCCCTTTGTAGTAAATGCTATGAGGCTCGCTATTCACAAGCGTTATAGAGAGAGTATACACTATTACACTTTCAAGGATCATTGAATCATTTGTGATGAGTGCGATTCTTATTTAATCCAACTGAGGCAGGAATAGGTTTCCTGGTGCGAGCTTTCCATGTGGGTCAAGTGCTTGCTTAATTGCATACATCTGTTGATAGCCCTTTTCGCCATAAAGCTGCATCAAGAGTGTTTTCTTGATGGTATTACGCCCAACACCATGCTCCGCAAGTGGACAGCCACCTAAACTCGTGACAGCTTGTCCACAGACTAGCACAAGTTCCTGCGCAGCCTTGATATCTTCGTAGGTATGTGGTATGAGGTTTGGATGCATGTTTCCATCGGAGATATGACCCCAGATTGCATAGTCGAGTCCTCGCTTCTCGAAGTTCTCTCGAAAGAGGTGCATCATGTCGGCAAGGTGTTCAAATGGCACAATCATATCCGCAGCCACTTTTGTAATCGCTGCATTCTGCTCACGTTTGCATTTCAGCACACGCATATTGACCCCATCCGGCACAGCCTCTCGTAACGCACGGACTTGCTCAGCACGACGCTGATCTGCTGGCATTACCAGTTCTGTTTCCTCAAGTACGTTGGCTTCTTCAAGTAACCGCACCAAGCGCACAAGCGGAACATCAGGTGCATCGGGTTCAAGTGCTACGGCGAGGTCATCATAGGCACGGTTAACGTACTTAGGAGTAAGTTCGATTTGTATCAGTAGTAGTGCATGTGTTCCCGATTGAAAGCGAAAGCCATTTCGCCTATCGCTTCCGTCCTCTTGTACAATTGTTAATGAGCGTGCATCGAGATATTCGATTGCGCTTATATCCATTCCACGAGAATTGTGTGTACGGCGCGTTTCGAGCGAGTGTTCTCGAAGCTTTTGCGTAATGGTTAATGCCTGTGCCTCCGTTTCGCACGGTACAACCGCGATGCAGATGGCCGGTGATGGAGCGACTATGCGTAGTGTGGCCTCAGTGAGGATGCCAAGCGTGCCTTCTGCACCAATAAACAAGTCTATCAAGTCCATATTCGGTGTCGCATAATAACCTGCGGAACATTTAGGAACACGTGGGACCATGTATGAAGGAACAGGAACGCGTTGTAGTCCTGAAGAACTCTCGATCTCGAAGTAGCCATCGGCGTGTGCAAAGCATTGACCACGCTCAAGGTCAAGTACGTCCCCAGAGGCAAGGACGACAGTTATTGCTTGCACCCAATTTCGTGTACTTCCATACTTAAACGTTGCGGGACCAGCCGCATTCGTGGCAATCGTGCCCCCAACCGTTGCACCATCATAAGAAGGTACAGGTGGATAATAGACATCTCTCCGTGCTAACTCTTCCTGCAAAGCTCTCAGCGTGAGGCCAGCCTGTACACGTATAGTCTCCTTGCCTATTTCAAGAATGTTCGTCAGACGAGTCAGACTGACGACAACTTCTCCCATAGGCGTCGCTCCACCCGTGACAGAGGATTGAGAACCTATGGGCAAAACGCGTTCATACTGCTGTACTATGCGTGCTAGTTCAGCCTCAGAACGGGGCTGAACGAGTACTGAGGTATTGCCACCTGGATAGTGTGCGGCATCATGCAAGACCGCTTGCAGTTGCTCTTCGTCTGTAATCACTTTTGAGTCTGCAAAAGGCGATCCATGAGCTATACGTGTTGCGACACGATGTTTTGGTCTCGCATGTGACATAAAAAATACCCCTTACGAAAAACACAGATGGCTCTCAGAAATTATGACACAAGGAACATTCCTTGTAAAATTTCTCAGTCCTCCCGACCCAGGAAATAGAGCAAGTCGCCCAGGACAAAGCGCCCTCGTATGAAATGTCCATTACGGACCGCAAAATCGTACTCTTCTTGACTGATTGACGGTTTTAACGCTTGTGGTGTGAGTGGCGCACCTGATTGTTCAAGAATACGTTGCACGATTTCAGGTGAGCGGACAAGCGAGGCAAGTTTGGGACGATATTCCGCTTGCCACCTTGCACAAAACTGTTCAAAATGGACGCGGTTCGTGCGCCACAGTGCCAGTTTTTTACTGTAATCGCTCCAGCATTCTTGAGCCATCGCACCGCTTGGGTCTATAGATTGAAACAGCGATTGGATAAGAGCATGTAGTGGAGCCTCATCAGGATAACACGCATCAATGTTCACACTACTTGGGTCAAACGTATCAAGAAAACGCTGGTACAACCTTGACGCAGTAATTGTTGCCACACCTACTTGTGCACCATGTAGAGCAAGACCACGCTGATAGTAATCTGCAATCATATCTAATACATGCGAGGTCACATGTTCAGTGCCAGAAATCGGAGCCGACATATTGACGATAGACTGTGCAATTCCCGCTAGCAGGAGTGCACGAGCGACTACCGCCTCCCCTGCATATGAACGCTGGTCTATGCCAACAGCATTTTCTAGCAAGATAGTATCAAGGTTATCCAGTAGAGCAAGTGGGACTTCGCTATAGATACTCACAAGACCAAGTACACTTGCAAGATACCAGTCCCCGTAAGCGACAAAACGTGCGCAACAATCGCCTACTCCTGCTGTCGTCAGTGCCTTTGGCGAAGAGGCAAGCACGTGCAAATCAGCAAGAATAGCAGTAGGGTAGCGCGAGGGAACGGTACGCTTGACGCCATCTTTCAACAATACTGCCATGCTCGCAGCATAGGCAGTTACAGAATTGGCGGTTTGACAACAAATGTAGACACTGCGTCGCTCTTCACGATGTTGCTCATCATAAAGGTATGCTGCATGTTTGGCGATATCGGTGACGGTTCCACCTCCAAGCCCAATGAGAGCGAGACCAGGAGTAAGAGCTGCATGCACGCGCTCAACTTGCTCAAAGTCCGCGTGTACAAGGCCATACGCATCGCTCGGAAGCCACAGCATTTGTACATCATAGCCAGCCTGTTGCAACAAGCTCTGCACAAACGGCTTCAGGTCCTGCTCTTCACGACGCATAGGAGTTTCATCCACCACCAATAGCACACGCCCTCCATGAGCAACGCCCACTCGTCTCAAAACGGCAGGAAGTTCCAGTAGCACGTCGGGACCGATATGTATCTCGTCGATATCAATTGGGCGCAGTTGTGCTTGTGAGTCCTTCTGGTCTGTTAACCAACGTTTCAATGTTGGAATATCCGCTGGGTCAAGAGGGAAAGTTGTCATCGTTGTGCTCCCTTTCGGAACGGTTCTTGTAAAGCAGCATATACCTCGCGGTACAGGGCATATGCATCATCATACACCTGTCTATGTGCAGTGTCAGGTTCCACATAGGTTTCCACGCCTACACACGCCTGTACCGCTTCGTGTAAGTTGGTAAATAGGCCACAAGAGACACCTGCAAGAAGTGCCGCACCAAGGGCAGTAGTCTCCAATTCATGTGGCACGCTTACCGGAAGCCCTGTCACATCGGCCTTCATTTGCAACCAGACACGTCCTTTTGCACCACCCGACACCGCACGAATTTCTTGAGGCTGTAATCCAATCTCCGCCATGCGATCTACATTGTCTTTGAGACCATACACCGTTCCCTCAAGGAGCGCACGAACCATGTGTCCACGTCCATGCGCAAGGCTCAAGCCAAAGAAGACACCCCGTGCATCAGCATTCCAGGTGGGGGTCATCGCCCCGCTTAGACAAGGTAGGAAAAGAAGACCATCGGCGGCGGCGGGCGTCTGCTCGGCCTCGGCATTTAGTATGTCATAGGGGCTTATGCCACGGTGCGCCGCGAGAGCGCGTTCATGAGAGGCAAAGGTATCGAGAAACCAACGGTAGCTCCCACCTGAAACAAAACCAGGATTTTCGATTAACCAGGCCAATGGGTCAGCATGGCAATGCGTTTCTAATAATCCGCCTTCGTCAAAGATAGGAACAGAAGAGACCGCGCAGATTGGTTCGGCGGTACCATTGATGTCACACACGATATTACTGCTAGTCACTCCTGCACCCACGCAAGCAGCGTGTTCATCACCGCTACCAACAGCAACTAGCGTTTTTGTCGTTAACCCCAGACGCTCGGCTGCATTGTGAGTAAGTGGACCGATGATGCTCGTTGCTCCATCAATACGTCCCAATTGCTGTTCGTCTAGCCCCAGCACATTGACGAGAGGCTGTGCCCATTTTTTGTGTTTCACGTCGAAAAGGAGTGTCGAGGATGCATTGGAGTAATCGACAACAGCTTCCCCCGTGAGACGATATGCCATATAGCTGCCTGGAAGCAACAGATGGCGCGACTGCTCAAAAATATGCGGTTCATTATCGCGTATCCAGAGTATTTTCGGTGCGACATGCGAGGCGTCCAGGTTGGCGCCTGTCAGGTGAAAGAGCGTTGTGGCATCGCAAAACTGTGCAAGCGTTGCACATTGCGCAGTGGCGCGACGGTCAAGCCAGATAATCGCGGGACGCAAGACATCTCCGTGTTTGCCAACACACACAAGGCCATCCACCTGACTCGCAAGTGCAAGGGCAACGATAGACTCAGGATGCACGTCGGCTTGTTGCATGACATGTCGCACTGTCGTTGCTAATGCCTGCTCCCAATCGTTTGGGTCCTCCTCGGCCCATGCGGGAGCAGGATAGTGTGCATCATACGCTGCATACGCACTTGCAACAACCGAACCGTGTGTGTTGAGCAAGACCGTCTTCATGCCTTGCGAACCAACGTCAGCTCCAATGACGTACCGTTGTGATTTCATTGCTTTCTTCCTGTTTCTATTGGTTGTATCAGCATAGCACGAACAGCATATGTCTCATCTCTTACTATACATCTCCACGTATGATACGGCCCATACTTTCGTACCGCTCAGGAGCGGTACGAGCAAGATAGGTTGAGTATAGCAGTCCAGCAACCACCCATATAATCACGAAAAGCGACAGAATGTTCAACGGAAATGGTGTGCCCGCAAAGCCTAGATTGGTAAAGTAGTTGCCAATTGGACCAGGAATGGCTGGCATCACAATGGATATCAGAGGGAGCAGTAGCACGAGAATACTGAGGACGGGAGCAAGAATGTGTACAGGCCAACGAAAGGAAGATTTTTCAAAACGTAGCGCGAAGACAGGCGAGGCAATATTGACCATGATGTACACAATCACAAAGGCAATGGTTCCAATAATAGCCAGCCAGGTATACGGGTAGATACCGTCAGCCTGTACATATGTCTTGCCGTCAGCGATGCCCAATGCGTAACTCACGCTTCCATCCGCATTTGTCTTTTGCAACACGAAGGCAAACCCGATCATGAGCAACGCACTAAAGAGCGATTGAGCGATGGTTGCAATATGGGGACTCCGATATTTAGGATGCGTTCTGCCAAAGACCTTTGGGAGTATTCCTTCACGTCCCATCGCATAGAAATAACGTACCATGCCATTGTGAAAAGCCAGACCACACGCTAGTGAACTAGTACTGATAGCCACGATCATCAGTGCCTTCAATACACCGCCAGGGGCATAGAAATCCGCTAATGGATAATAGGGAGTAGGATTGCCCGCGAGATTTCCAAGTTGACTCACCGCATTCATCCACCCATAGCCAATAGTAGCAGAATACGCGGTCCAGGTGTACAACACGGTCAGGATGGCGACCACTGAAAAGATAGCAATTGGAACCGCCCTACGTGGGTTTCTTGCCTCTTCTCCATAGACCGCACCGCCCTCAAAGCCAATCCATGTTTGCACCCCTAGTGCCATCGCCACACCAATACCCAACACACCACCAGGAGCTGCCGCAAGTTTGTCATTGGCCCCGGCAACCGCACTAGAAATAACATGACCTCCACCAGAGGGATTAGCCCCGGCAGTTGTAAAGGTATGTATGAGATCATGCCCCACTCCTGTATGCACAGTGATGGCGATATCAAGTACAACAAGGACACCCACTTCCAAAAGAAGGAAGGGTACCATTGCATAGACCGACCATTTCACGTCGAAATATGAGAGAAGAAAAATAATTGCGGCAGCGATAAGCGCGAATGTTACCCAGCCACCAGGGAGCGCGATGTGCAAATATGTGCTAAAAGAACTGTTGGTATAGGATCCGAATGCAGCGAGCAGTGCTGCCTCAAAGAGCGCATACCCACCGAGCATAAGCCAACCTGCCTGGAATGCTGTTCCCTTCCCTAAGCTGTGACGTACCCATGTATAGAAGCCACCTGCGGATGTCAAGCGTCGCGAAAGATAGACAATCGCTACGCCGAGGAGCATTAGACCAATACCAGAAAGTAGGAACGCAAGTGGAGTAGCGGCTCCGGCCTGTGAAGCCATAGATGGAACGTTAAAGAGCATGGCTGATATAGGGGCAGAACCTGCTAAACAAAAATAGAGGACGCCAGGAAGACCAATTGCATTTTTGTGAAGCTTGTCAACATTTGTCTTGTCAACATCAACATCTTTTGTACCTGGAAGCGCGGGAACGTGCAGAATTTCGTCCTGTGATGCCATAGTTTCACCTCACTGAAAAGTCATAGGAAACAACTGGAAAACGGGATGCGTTCTATATCTGTGTCTTCTGTGTCAGCGTCAAAATTTGCGTAATTTGTGCGGGGAGAAAGACGCTAGGGTCAAGGAATGCGCCTTCAAAAAGAGCACTTCCAATTGTAAATCCCCACACGCCAGCCTCGGAAACACAGCGAATTTTTTGCTCACTGTCGATACTACCAGCCGCGATGACTGGCACATGGACTGCTTGCACAACCGCACGGATAAGCTCCTCAACATTGCCATCGTAGCGATATGCCAACAAGTCCAGGCCATGTACACCATCAAGTGCTGCCAGTTCTTGCGCACTACTGACAATCTCTTCAATACTTCCACGCAGGAGACTAGGATGACCCACGATCTGGCCTGGAAAAGGATAATAGCGAACGGGTGTCCCTGTTAAAATTTTCGTGACCTCTGTAGCATGTGTTCCGCCAAGCAGGTAGTCAACACCAATTTCGCGTGCGCCTGTAGCAGCTCGTAACTCATCCTCCTTTCGTTCGCTTACCACTTCGAGCATCACCTTCTGACCTCCTTCATGGATAGCAGCGACCAGGAGTTTCTGCTGCTCTAGGGGAAGCCCAATGTCCTTAAAGCCAATATAATGCAATCCTAGAGAGCGTACTTGGTGACAAAGTGCGAGTGCATTCTCTACAGTCTGATCGTGGTGAGTTAACATCAAAATAAATTCTGGCATAGGCGTGCTGGTTGCCCTTCTCGTGAATGCTCATTCAGGTGAAACGTATGAAGGTAGCAACTCTGCACTATCCATAAGCCGTCACCCGAAGAGGCGTCTACTATTTTCTTATTGCCAGAAGTATAGAAAGAAATTGGCTTGAACACAAGGGCCATATTACGTTATAATAGGCATACCATTATAGCTACCCAAGAAGAACTCTAAGTGGAGGTAGTTCCTATGTCGAAACGTCCCTTTAGCCTTCCTTCGCCCATTCTTCCTCTCGATGTAGACGATGCACGGCCTTTCTATCGACAACTGTACGATGAAGTGCGTCTTGCCATCCTCGCTGGTCGCTTACATGCAGGAGTACGCCTACCCTCCACGCGTGTTCTCGCAAAGCAGTTAGGTCTCTCACGTAGCACCGTGCTCAACGCTTTTCAACTTTTGTTGACAGAAGGCTATTTAGAAGGTGAAGTGGGAAGAGGCACCTATGTGACACGAGACCTACCCGATGAACTGCTTCGCGCTTTAGAACAGGCACCAACTACTGCTTCAGCCAACTCATCTCAGCCGATGTTATCGCGTCAAGGAGAGAGTATGCGCTTCTCGGTGAATACGAAGGGGCTTGAAATGGGACTTCCCAAAGCCTTCTGGCCTCCGCTTCCAGCCCTCGATCAGTTTCCGTTCGAGTTGTGGACCAAACTTGTGTCGCATTGGTATCGGAAACCGCCTCACGAACTTCTCGTCTACGGCGACCCGCTTGGGTATCGTCCATTACGTGAGGCTGTTGCTGATTTCCTCAGTTCTGTCCGTGCTGTGCGATGCGATGCAGAACAAGTTATTATTACAGCAGGTTCGCAGCAAGGCATTGATGTCACGGCACGCTTGCTTCTCAATCCAGGTGATGCCGTTTGGGTCGAAGAACCGTGTTATCCCGGAACACGAGGTGCTCTACAAGCAATGGGTGCTCAGCTCGTTCCTGTTCCAGTGGATAGAGAAGGACTTGATGTGTCGGTCGGTCGCACACGATATTTCGCGGCTCGCATGGTCTGTGTTACACCTTCTCATCAATATCCTTTAGGAGTAACTATGAGCGTGGCACGTCGGCTCGCCCTGCTTGATTGGGCTAATCAAGCAAATGCCTGGGTACTGGAAAATGATTACAATAGTCTTTATCGCTATGTAGGTCAACCTCTGCCAGCATTACAAGGGCTAGATGCGGCGCACCGCGTCATCTATCTGGGCACCTTCAGCAATGTTCTCTTTCCATCATTGCGTCTGGGATACTTGATTGTTCCGCCCTCCCTCGTCAACGTCTTTCGTGCTGCGAGAGTCCTTATGGACCGTCAACCGCCATCAATCGAGCAAGCCGTCCTGGCGGATTTTATCGCGCAAGGACACTTGAGCCGACATCTAAGGCGTATGCGAGCGGTCTACACGGAACGACAAGCGGTCCTGGTAGAGGCGGTCAAGCAAGAATTAGACGGTCTTCTAAGCGTTCCAGACACAGAGGCTGGAATGCATGCACTCGGCTGGATATCATCCACGACTGAGAGCAGTACAGCAGTGGCTCTTGCCAAAGTTCAGGGCGTCGATGTATCCCCTCTCTCTACATACTATATGGAACCCCTAACAGCAACAACCTCTAACGGCCTTCTTCTCGGCTATACCGCCCTCGCTCCTACAGAAATCCGCCTTGGAGTTCAGCAAATGGCAAGAGCATGGAAGAAAAAATGAACGTTGACACCCGACGATGGTAATTGTAAGATGTCAACGTTCATTAGACAATGTATCCTAATTATTTGATCAAAATGCTACAATCGCTCACTCCATCTCTCAGATGCTTTTCCCCACAAGTTGCGCGGCTTGCTTACGTAGTGATTGCAAGCCCTCACTAAAGTGAACCGGGTATGGCTCCTCGACGGTGAGCGCGCGATATTTTGCTGGCATATCGCGTAGATTTTGCTGTGCCAGTTCGCGTATCTCTGAGAGCGGTGGCATACTCCCTGGAATCATCTCCCCATTGCGCATAACTGGTCGTAAGAGGCGATGATAGCTATCTGGGCGTGGCTCCTGGGCCAGCTGAATAATGTCCTCGTGCCATTCTGGGTGACGGTAAATCTCTTTTTTGCCAGGCCATGTGCTCTTTGGACCAGCAATCTTTACTTTGGGATATTCTGTACCTGACTCATCAACATACCAGACTTCTTTGTACACTGTGCCGAGCGAGCCTCCATCGACACCGTGTTCAAGAGAGCCAGCACCGCTACCCAGCGATGTTCCCACGCCAAAAGAATCCACTGCTGCACCAGCCTGCAATATTTCGGCTATCTTCCATTCATCAAGATCACCACTAACAAGGATGCGGACACTTGAAAGCCCTGCTTTATCGAGTTGTTCACGCACATAAATACTATCCGCAACAAGATCGCCACTATCGAGCCGCACGGCTGCGAGTGTATGACCCATCGTTTCCTGTGAACGAAGTGCAACTCCTATCGCGGTATGTATCGCTTGATGTGTATCATAGGTATCAAGCAGCAAGGTATAGCGATTGTATGCCTCTGCCGTTGCCTCGAATGCCTCTTCCTCGGAGGCAAAGACCTCGACGAGTGCATGAGGAATCGTGCCAGTAGCAGGCAAACGGAATTCATAGGCCGCGTTGAGTAGTGAGGTACTGGCACAGCCACCGATATACGAAGAACGTGCGACGGTCAATGGCTCCTGTGCACGACGGAATGCAAATTCAGCAACGCGACGTGGGTGGCCTTGTTCGGCGGCATAGACGATGCGAGAAGCTTTTGTGGCGATAAGCGTAGAGAGACCGATAGCCTGTAACAGTCCTGCCTCAAGCAGCATTGCTTCGCGGAAAGGGGCCGTAACGCGCATGATTGGTTCATTTGGGAAAGCTATGGAACCTTCTGGCAGAGCTAAAATCTCGCCTGTAAAACGTAGATTGGCGAGTTCGTCAAGAAAACCAGTGTCATAATCACGGATGCGTGCAAGAAACTCTAACTCTTCTGCCGAGTAGCGAAATGCCTGTACATATTCCAACGCGTCTTCGATTCCGGCAACTAACATATAAGCACCACCAAACGGTGCTTTTCGTGTGTACAGGTCAAACGTGGTCAATCCATTGATTCCGCTTCTCCACGCGATATATGCTGAATCAGGGTGATACATATCTGTCATCAATCCTGCATGAAAATGTGGTGCACGACGATTCATTGGCTACTCTGCCTTTCCGCTAAACAATAACACTAGTTAGTGTACATAGTACAATATCGGTAACGTTAGAGTATATTGTATCATATAGGGCAGGTTGTTTGGCTTATTGTGAAACGCAACACATTGAGATAAGGCAAGAGACTACCTACCCCTTTTATGATGTGTAATCGTCATTGAAGAGAGATAAACTGTAGGGGTCTAATTCTATTACACCCTGTTGGCAATTGATTCTGTCCATAGGATAGATGAAACGTTTCATATGTTCTCCAACATTGTTGATAGCTAAAAGGGTGTAATAGAATTAGACCCCTACGGGTGGTGTGTATACGTTATTAACATTTGTGATCAATGATTGCTACGTTTGAAATAGAGGATTTTTTATGAACATTGTTGTTATTGGAAGTGGCTTTGGTGGATTGACGGCTGCAATTCGGCTGCAAGCGCAGGGTCACACAGTAA
>CAXUHF010000012.1:0-22920 GCA_964250765.1 uncultured Ktedonobacteraceae bacterium
GACCTCTGGTAACAGACGCAGCGAAGCGGCCCTAATGACCGAACGGCTTCTTTCTATAACATTCTCTTCACGGTGATGTGCGTCGTCTCCTCTGCTTTGTACTCTTGCAGTTATATGCAATGTGATGTAGTTGAATGATAGCTGAGGCGTTCGACAAAATTGAGGTAAAGAACATGATACAGGCGTGAAAAAACTAGCCCTCTTCTATATAATCTATAGAAGAGGGCTTTTTATATACTTTACAATTGAGAAGCGAAACTCTATAAAAAATGTGGATATTCGTATGTTCTTTCTGTACAGGATTGTTACATAAAAATGCGCTATAGCATTTTTATCACTCAATCTCCCCATAATGACTATTTGGTGATGATTTTCGCGTTATCACTTGACAAACGATAAACATTGTGTTTACATTATACATAGCTACTTATTCTCATCTAAGGGAATACCTATGAAAACGATGTGTGACACATAAAAAGACGTACTATAACATTGCCCATATTTATGTATGTACTTTGTTGATATCGTTTGTTATGATGGTAAGAGTCAATTGCAGGATTTACTGCTTGTCGATTGACACAACCCAAAAGGATGTATTCCCCCTATCTATGTTTTTCTTACAGGAGGTATGCTCATGGCTCGTCGAAACACTATGGAAGTTCTCGCTAATGAGACAAGTACTGCGGATGTACAGCCAGTTCAGCACGACGAATTGTTAACCGTACACGAGGTTGCACGTCGTCTACGCGTTGATGATACCACAGTGCGTCGCTGGATCAACAACGGTATTCTGGAAGCCATTACGCTTCCTCACAGTGGTAAACGTCGTGGATACCGTGTTAAGCAGTCAACCTTAACTGAATTGCTGAAAGCACCAGCCCTTCCAGCCTAAAGCTTCTATTCACACAATAAAAACAAGCCATCCCTAATTTTTTGAGTATCAGAGATGTCTCATATAACAAAATATAACGTTATATGAGACATCTCTGATTATATATATAGACTTTTTACCCTAGAGGCTTGCTTTATAGCCGCATTCATGGTTAAATGCCCCAATATGACAGAGGAATTTTCAAAACAGCAATATAACTATCGAGCATTCGGAGAACTGATCGCAGGAGAAGACGCAGCCATTGATGTTGCAAAAGCAGCCCTTCTCATTGCAACTATTGAGTACCCTTCCCTCAATGCCGAACACTCTCTCGCCATACTCGATGCGCTCGCGTATCGAGTCCGTGTCATACTTAATCTTTCAGAGACTGACATATATCTTCCTGAGACGATTGCACCTCTCACTGTCATTGATGCGATAAACAAGGTACTTTTTGAGCAAGAAGGCTTCCGAGGAAACGAGAGCGATTATTATAATCCAGATAATAGTTTTCTCAACAAAGTTCTTGAGCAACGTGTTGGCATACCCATCTCGCTTTCACTCCTTTATATGGAGATAGGAAAACGTGTCGGGTTGCTCATAGAAGGTATAGGTCTACCCTTCCATTTTGTCGTGCGCTGCACACTCCCTACAGAAATTCTTTACATTGATCCGTTTGAAGGCGGTTTGCTTTTAAGTGAGCAGGATTGCCGCGAGCGTATACGTCGCTTTTCCCATGGAAAGATGACTCGCTTAGCACGTCATTTATTCGAGCCAGTAAAGCCAAAACAACTGCTCGTACGGATGCTTGGCAATCTCAAAAATATTTACCTGCATCAAGAAGACTATACGAAAGCATTGCTTGTAGCAAACTATATTCTCCTGCTCATTCCCGATGCAGTTCGTGAAGTACGAGATCGTGGTATCATACACCTTCAACTGAAACATTATGCAAAAGCGTTGCACGATCTCAAAACATATTTGAAACTTGAACCACAGGCCAGCGACCGTCATGAGATGCAGAATCATATTAAGACTATACAGCAGACAATTGCTATGATGAATTAGAGTTTCAAAGACATTGCCGAATACATCTCATTCAAAAAACTGCTCGACCTTTTCTCCAGCAATCGGGTCTCAACAAAACCATTTTTCCGTGCTAACACCTCCCATGTTTCATATGAGAACGGATAGGGAACCCACATATTGCCGCGATCAATATTGTATTCTACCAAGAGTAGCCTACCTCCTGGGCGCAAATAATTGGCAACGCGCTGTAGCACATCGTCTTTCTTGCGTACAAAGTGTAGCGAGTTTGCCATGACAACACCATCGAGTTGTGGCAGATTCAGTGACCGTGTAAAGTCAGCCGTAACATATGTCACGTTCATTGCAGGTGCAAATTGACGCATTGCTTGTTCTTGTTGCCTCAATACGC
Source organism: uncultured Ktedonobacteraceae bacterium (assembly GCA_964250765.1). Classification (GTDB taxonomy): domain Bacteria; phylum Chloroflexota; class Ktedonobacteria; order Ktedonobacterales; family Ktedonobacteraceae; genus JBBQVS01. The sequence continues at coordinate 2,310 of CAXUHF010000012.1, forward strand.
TGCTATCTTTATCTATAGAGTAAATGCGCCCAGTTGGGCCGAGCAGTTCTGCGAGGGCAAGAGTGAAGGCTCCTGAACCTGAGCCGAGGTCAGCCCAGATACCGCCTAGTTCAGGAACGCCTTTACGTAAAAGATGTACATGGTCAGTATGGTTCATACTCTTTCCCCTATCTCGTCAACGGGTAAGCCTTCGAGTTGCATAATTTTGAGGGCGTTGGTGGTAGGCGAAGGACCGGAGCGTATATGATAGTCAAAGACCATCTCGCCATTCATCACATCCTCTTTAAAATGATAGTTTGTGACGCCAGGAAGCGTGTTCGCAAGAGTTACAAGTTCAAGGTCATGTGTCGAAATGCAGCCAAGACAATTTCTTCCAACAAGCGCATGGACAAAAGAGCGACTACCAATCAAACGTTCACGATTGTTTGTACCCTTGAATATCTCGTCTATAAGAAAGAATAGTGGATAGCCCTCTTGCTGAAGTTCCGTGAGCAGTGCTTTGAGTCGTCGCACCTCCGCATAGAAGTAAGAATAGCCGTCTGTCACCGAATCGCTCACCTTAATACAGGTAAACACTCTGAATAGCGTTGTGGAAAACGTAGTGGCATTGACAGGTCCACCCGCAAAAGCCAGACAGAGATTGATACCAAGTGTACGTAGAAAGGTACTCTTGCCAGACATATTTGAGCCGGTGATAATCACAACTTCACCGCTTTTATAGAATGTAAAATCGTTTGTCACCTTCTGCTCATCCGCTAGTAAGGGATGTCCCAATGCAGTAGCCTCGAAGAGAGCATGTCGGTCTGTTACATTTGCAGTAACATTAGGAAACGTATACATTGGGTTCAGGTAGGCGAACGAGGCAAGCGAGTTCAACGCCTCTAACTCAAACCACACATCGAGCCATTGTGGAAGATATGCAGCGATTTGGACTTTGTAGCGTCTCAAACGATAGGCACAATAGTTGTCCCACGGCACAAGTGCATTGATCGGCAACCAGAGATACGGGTTTTTCGCCAGTGTTGCGGCATTCGCAATTCTGGCAAGACCTTTGAGAAGTTGCGAGGGACGATGCTCTTGATCTACAAAAAATGGTTCACATAATGTTCTCAAACGAGATTTAGCACTATACGGATATTTTTCCAGGTACTCGAACACGGTGCTGGTGGTGGCAAAGGCATCACGTAGATAGTAGGCATCTTCAAACACATCACCGCGTATCTTCTTCGTGTTCAGAAAAAGAAACAGCGAACACAATAGCGAAGCAATCCATAATGGAGACAAGAGACCAACAACATTCAATATTGCTAGTACAAGTGTGAGCACGCACAGCGCGATAGATACCCATAGCAAAGTAGGCAACGCTGCGGTCCCGTTCATTTGGTTTAGCCATGTGGTCAGACGATTCCCTTCCAACTGCTCAGCTATTTGACGTGACGCGAGCAATGATTTGAGAGTGAGTTTGTCACGAAATCGTGTGAGTGGTACTAATTCACGTACCAACGCTTGTCTGCTATAAGTTGTATTCATATCAGGAGATGTCGTCAGCAACCATTTATGAAGACGCCTTGTTCCCTCACCTGATACAGCAGTATTCAACAAACGATGTAGAGAGCGTTCGCCCGTGATATCAAGATCGGACTCGAAGGGATGTCCGGTTTGGAGTGCTGTTACAGGGACAGCAGGAATGACGCTCCAATCAAGGCGCATACGCGCAATATGTGTAGATTTGATATACGACCAGACGTTGTGACGTACAATGCTTCTGTCGATCTTGCCTTGGAAGTACGCGACAACAGAAAACGTGATTATAGCGAGCAAGGCAAGTGTTATCGCAAGCCACCATCGTGCTACTACATATCCCACGATAGCTAGCACAATACCACCAAAGAAAATTGCTACACGCGTCCACGAATAGCGATTGCTACGTTGATCGAGTATTTTGATCCGTCTTGTGAGACGCGAAATTTGTCGTTCGAGAGCTTCTATACGCTCTTGTTTTGTCATCACAATAGTATTTCCTTCTGTATAGGTCTGATTTTAGGGCATAACATCTGTAGGGACCGATTTATCGCGTCCTTTTGGGCGATTGACCGCCAACAAGGACGTAATAAATCGGTCCCCACAGATAGCGTATCATCCTATTTATCATAGACGATAATTAGACCCATACAACCCCTCTTATCATAACTCTATTTGCTTTGGTGGGCAAGAAGGTAGCAACGCAACATTCCAAAAGCGTATCATGGTGAGAGTTAGAGGCTGGGAGACCGCAAGGGTCTCCCCTACACATTAACTCTACATGTAGGGGAGACCCTTGCGGTCTTCCTACTGACAGGAAAGAATCATTGTGAGAAAGGGTACCTATTTTTATGGAACTGACAAACAAAGGTGTTTTCATTTCGGGTGGAGCGTCGGGCTTAGGAGCCGCATGTGCCCGACTTTTGACACAATCTGGAGCAAAAGTGGTCATAGCCGACCTGAATAGCGAATTGGGCGAGGGTCTTGCGAAAGAGTTAGGTGGCTCAACACGTTTCGTGAGGACGGACGTTACAAATGAAGAAAGCACGCAGGCCGCGATTAAAGCTGCTGTTGACGCTCTTGGAAGCCTGCACGTTACGATCAACTGTGCAGGTATTGGCAATGCAGAGCGCGTAATAGGGAAAAATGGTCCTGCAAGTCTAGCTGGCTTCACAAAGGTTATTCAGGTCAACCTGATTGGCACATTCAACGTGATACGTCTTGCTGCTACTGCAATGGCTGAAAACTCACCGGAGGGCGATGATGAACGCGGGGTGATTATCAACACGGCCTCAGTTGCAGCATTTGATGGTCAGATTGGGCAGGCAGCCTATTCAGCCTCTAAAGGTGGCATCGTGGGCATGACATTGCCTATCGCGCGTGACCTTGCACGTAGCGGTATTCGCGTGATGACGATTGCGCCCGGACTGTTCGATACTCCACTGCTGGCAGGCTTACCGGAACCCGCGCGCCAGTCGCTCGGTCAACAGGTTCCCTTTCCATCACGCCTCGGACAGCCCAGCGAATACGCAGCCTTGGCGAAACATATTATCGAGAATCCGATGCTGAACGGCGAAGTTATACGGCTGGATGGTGCGATAAGGATGGCTCCTAAATAAGCTCTTCAATTAAGGCTTTTATGAGGGGAAGCCTATCTGTTAGCTAATAGGCTCCCTCTCATCATTTGCTGTGGAGTAGGGTAACACAACGAAGTGTAATTTGCTTGGTTAAGAAATCAGGCATATTGCAAACTTGCTTGCGTAATGCGTCCATTGTTCATCATAAAATTCGTAGACCCATTGCCACAGGAAGTTAAGAGCACGAGAGGGAGTACGCATACCATGAATGGAACGAGCTTTATCCAAAAAGCAGCATATTCTTCCTTCTGTTGCTGGGAAGCGAGACACCGTATTTTCTGTACGTATTCTTCTCCTTACCATTGCAGTGGTTGCTTATCCCTGTAAAAGCCGCATTGTTGACAAGCGCATCAATGTCAACATTTTGCTGCTGTAGAGAAGTAAAACATTGCGTGATGCTTTCTGGTTGGCTCACATCCAGTTGTACTGCTGTCACTCGTAAGCCTTGCTGCTGAAGTTCATGCGCTACACGCTCTCCTTCTCTAAGGTCTCTACTGCCTAGAAAGACCTGCAATCCTGCTTCGGCCAGTTGACGGCATACTGCAAAACCTATTCCTCGATTGGCCCCTGTCACAAGCGCAATTCTACTCACCATAGGTATTCCTCTCGTCACGCGCCCATATTGGGGTCATTGTGATGGCAGAGATACGCCATCCATCTGCTTGCTTCTCTAACGTATAGTGATACCGTCCTCCCAATATCCACAAGGACGGTGGTTAATACATTCCATTCATGCCGATCAGCCAGGACAGCCATTGCAATAGTTGTAGCGATAATCTGTTGCTGATCGGTTACTTCTTGCTCGGTATTCATTGGTTGTGATCCTTCAGATTTGCTGTCTTGTAACGTCTTGCCAAAATGCTTAGCAACGGCTTGTACTGCTATCGTTATTTGTGGTTCAAGATCATAAAAGAGCGCATACTAAATGCTACCCTGAAACTGCTGACGGAACGTGGCTATCTCGACCTGTCGATTGAAGCAGTTGCGGCTCAAGCCTCTGTAAGTAAGCGGAGTATTTATTTGCGCTACAGCACAAAGACAATGCTTGCAACCGTTGCATTAGCGAGCATCTGGAATACAACTGAAGCACCTGACTCTGGCTCAACCTATATTGATTTCATTGCTGATTTGTTGCGAGGTCCCTACTATGCTCGTATCCTAAGTGGATTACCAATACCCGACGATTTTCAACAACAAGTCGTGAAGGGCGTATGGCGCATCATCTGTACATCTGGTGGTATCATACAAAGTGAATAACTCTTTGTCTAATGTAGGAAAAAAGGAAGGCAATGACTGAGACATATACATCGGAAAAGAATTGGGCTGGCAACTACATGTATCGAGCGGAGAAACTGCACCGGCCGACAACGATTGAACAGGTGCAGGAAATCGTCGCCAATGCATCTAGCGTACATGTGTTAGGCTCACGACACTCATTCAACGACATTGCCGACTCCTCAGAACTGATATCGCTCGAAAACCTGCCCGCTAACGTGGTCATCAACTCCGAAGCACAATCGGTCTCCTTGAGTGGAGGAGTGAAGTACGGCAATCTAGCTAAGATATTGAACGCCGAGGGGGTAGCCTTGCACAACCTCGCGTCTCTGCCCCACATCTCCGTCGCGGGTGCTGTGGCGACGGCGACGCATGGCTCTGGCATTACGAATGGCAACCTCGCAACCGCAGTCGCGGGTCTGGAGCTTGTAACATCTAGTGGTGAGATTCTCAAGGCATCCAGAGGCGACCCCGACTTTGACGGTCTGGTGGTCGGGCTTGGTGCTCTCGGTGCAGTCACCCGCATCACCCTGGATATGCAGCCAGCTTACGAGGTGAAGCAAAGGGTATTTGAAGGTCTTAGCTGGCAGGCTCTCTACGATCACTTCGATGAGATCACCTCGTGCGGCTACAGCGTCAGCGTCTTCACGCGCTGGGGCAAGATGAATGAGATGGTATGGGTCAAGAGCCGCATGGCTGAACTGGACCGGATTGAGGGAGAATTCTTCGGCGCGGTTGCAGCAACAGTGAATCGGCATCCAATTTTTGAACATGATCCAACCGCTTGTACACCGCAGCTAGGTCGCCCCGGTCTCTGGTCTGATCGCTTACCACATTTCCGCATGGACTACACACCTAGCGATGGCGAAGAAATTCAGTCGGAGTACCTCCTCCCACGTCGGCATGCTGTAGAGGCCATAGAAGCTGTGCGTGGTCTCGCAGATAAAATGCGCCCCATCCTTCTGGTGAGCGAGATTCGCCGGGTGGCTGCGGATCGACTATGGATGAGTATGAACTACGAGCAAGACTCCGTCGGCATCCACTTTACGTGGAGGCGCGAGCCAGATGCGGTCCAGGAGATGGTCGCCCAGATTGAGGACGCGCTTGCTCCGTTCAGAGCACGCCCACATTGGGGCAAGGTCTTTCATGCGGACGCAGTAGCAATCGCTCCGCTCTACAAGCACCATTCCGACTTCGTTCGCCTGGCGGAGCGGCTCGACCCGCGCGGTGCCTTCCGCAATACGTGGTTGAGGGATCGTGTGTTTGGGAACAAGTGACGCAGCTCAAAGCAGTAGAAAACCCTAAAATAGAATAGATGATGTATTCAGTTACCTGCGTGACTAAGTACATCACCTATTCTATTTTGTCATTGCTTTTAATGAAATGTTTCTCAATGCGCAATTGATGCGAACGTCGAGTACAGTAACCATACATTCAAGCTAAGAATGAGCACACTACATCCAATAGCCGCCCATGTGGTAATCCTTTTGTTAACAAGAGTTCCCATGATATTGCGTCGGCTTGTGAACATAACGAGCGTGATAACGGGTAAGGGCAAGACAAAGCTTAACACAACTTGGCTAATGACAAGTGTACTTGTAGGATTGAGACCGATAGCGGCAACAGCTACAGCAGGAATCATGGTGACAAGACGCCGTAGCCAGATGGGAATGGTGAAACCAACAAAGCCTTGCATGATGACTTGTCCCGCCATTGTGCCAACGGTGGAACTGGAGAGACCAGAAGCGAGCAACGAGACCGCGAAGATGATGCTGGCAGTTCCTCCTAATAGAGGCGTAAGTGTTTGGTACGCTGTAGAAATGTCACCGATATTCGTCTGCCCATGTGCGTGAAAGGTCGCGGCTGCCATATAGAGCATCGCCATGTTGACAAGTCCAGCCACACCCATCGCAAGCACCACATCTGGAATACCCCATTTAAAAATGCGACGCGCTTCTTTTTCGTTGCGTGGCACAATGCGTTTTTGTGTGAGTGAAGAATGTAAGTAGATCACATGCGGCATAACAGTCGCACCAATAATACCAACGGAGAAAAGGACACTCTGTGTACCACCAAGCCACGGTACAACCGCATGATAGCCAATCTGACCAAAGTTTGGATGCGACAAAAAGGTTTCAAGCACATAACACAGCGCAATCACGCCAATAAGTGCTGTTATGACCGCTTCAAGGGGACGGAAACCGTAACGCTCTATCTGTAGAATAAGGTAGGTGGCAACGCCGATGATAAGTGTAGCATACAGCAAGGGAATACCGAATAATAGGTTGAGTGCGATGCTAGCTCCTAGAAACTCCGCGAGATCAGTTGCCATCGCCGAAATCTCTGCAACCGCCCACATTGCATAGACAACTGGCTTACTGAAGTGCTTATGGCAAATTTCTGCAAGGTTAAGACCTGTTGCGATACCGAGTTTGGCCGACATCGTTTGCAACAACATCGCCATCAGGTTCGCAAGTACGATAACCCAGAGCAGATTGTAACCAAAGGCACTACCACCCTGAATGTTCGTAGCGAAATTTCCTGGGTCGATATAAGCGACACTTGCAATAAACGCTGGCCCCAGGAATGGAAGCAGGGCAAATAGTCCTTTTTTGTGTCCGTCAAGGGCGGCTCGTGCGGCGGTCTGTGTTCCGTTTTGATCAGGAGAACGTTCAGAAGTTGCCCCATCAAGTGGGCCTGATGGTAGCGAGGCAGGCGGATAGATTCTCAAGAAAGTTCTCCTTGTACGTTCGTAGGTGACGCTGTTTTATGTATAGCATCAGGTGTTACTGGACGCACAAGTACCGCATGCGTCACAACATCACCAATAGCGTGTGTTTGCTCTCCAATACGTATAGTATAAACACCACCATAAGAGGCTATCGCTTCGACCTTGACTAAGGTTCCTGGTATGAGGCCAAGTTCAGTGAGATAGCGCAAGAGGTCAGGTTGCTCATCGCTGACGCGCTGCACAATTACCTGTTGTCCGGGGAGAATTGTTGAAAGCGGTTCACTGACAGCAGTAACTACACTCCCAGCTTTATTTGGAATAGGATCGCCATGTGGGTCCTCGGTTGGATGCTCTAACAAAGTATCCATACGATCCACAAACGCCTCTGAAATGGCGTGCTCAAGATGCTCGGCCTCCGCGTCAACCTCATCAAGGGGAAAGCCCATTGTCTGCACAAGGAAGAGTTCTAGCAGACGATGACGACGCACAAGTTCTGTAGCCATCACACGGCCCGTCTCGGTCAATTCCACACCATGATAAGGAATGTAGCGCACGTAGCCACGCTCGCTTAACCACTTGAACAACTGAGTGACGCTTGCATCGCTTAGTTGACCCGTTGCCTCTAATGGTTGTAAACGTTCCTTCATAACAGAGGTGGTAATTGACTCGCCACGCTCTCCCGCTTTATAGCAAAGTTTCAAGCAGTCAATAGCGCGAATTGGCAGAGTATGTAATTCTGGTGACATGCTGAACCTCATTATATTTCAATTCTCATAACATAATTTTTTATATCTCTAAAAATATTTTATCAGAAGAAATAGTTACATGTCAAGATAATATAAAACATATTTTGTAGGGGTCTAATTCATTACACCCTGTTGGCAATGCACAATGTTGGAAGGGATTGGAACGCGTTTCTACAATCGCCAAGTGTGCATATTGCCAACAGGGTGTAGTGAATTAGACCCCTACAGTTACCATTTCACCTAATATATTTTCGTTACCGACGGTTCTCCGGTATTTCAAATGTGTAGGTATCGCCATGTTCCATATAATGAATGCGGTCTTCAAGGCTAGACATAGTGACTAGGGTTTTGAAATCGTCTAGTGGCGACTTAAATGCGGTATAGTCGTTGTAGTGAATGGGAATATTCTTCTGTGCATTGATGAGCCTGACCGCTTCTATACCCTGCATGGCATCCATCGTCAGCAAGATACCAAAGATTCGCGTGCCGCCAAGATGCAACATCGCAAGATCAATATCAGGATAACGCTGTGGAATCTGTTGTAAGTCTTCAAAGAGGAGCGTATCGCCAGTAATATAAAGCCGTACAAGTGTGTTACCTGTATTGTTTTGAAACTCTAACATACTACCCATGACGGAAGGCAACATGGAGTTCATAACGCCTGGGCCATGCTTGCCAGGCATTGCGGTGATACGTAACGTATAGTCACCCTTTGTGACGGTGAGCGTCTCCCATGTATGCAGAGGCTCCAGTGCGGTAAAGCATTTGTGACGTAAAGCGATTGCAGCTTCTGGTGTCGTGACGATTGTCGTGCCCTTATCAAGATTCTTTTGTACAAAGCGGTCAAAGTGGTCTTCATGTAAATGCGAGAGCAAGACAAGATCAAATGACGGCAATTGGTCCATCTCCATTGCAGGATTGGTTAGGCGCTCGGATGTCAGCCCGCCACCTAAGTGAACGTGATCGCCTTGATGCAAAAAATTTGGGTCCGTCAAAATCGTAAATCCTGCGTAGCGTATGAGCATTGTAGCAGTTCCAATGAAGAAGATTGACCCTTGTGCAGGATCAATCCTTTCAGTACTACGTGGTAACGCAAGCGCACTTGTATTTTGCATAGTGTCCATCGTGTATCTCCTCGATGTCTATAAGAAACTTTATCAAATCTGTAAGCATTTCTTCTATTCAAGACACGTTTGATATACGAAGGCGGTATACACTCATAGATGCAACGTTCAAGCTTGCACCATAGCACCCTCTTCTATCGCTATCCATATTCGTGTATAATAGCCGAAACTTATCTCTATACACAAAGACGTGTTACTACCTCATGTACCAATGATGGTATGCTCTGAGTCTCGGAAGGAAATATTTCACTATGCCAGAAACTAATGGAACCTCAACAACAAAACAAGCGTTGAATAGTCGGAGCAAGATGATTACAGAGGGTACTGTTCGCGCCCCCAATCGTTCCATGTTACGTGCGGTTGGCTTGACCGATGAGGATTTTAACAAGCCGTTGATTGGTATTGCCAGCACATGGAGCGAGATTACGCCGTGTAACTCGCACATCAACAAACTCGCGGAAAAGGTACGCGAGGGTGTGCGCGTCGGTGGTGGCGTGCCTCAAACATTTGGCACCATCACAGTGAGCGACGGCATTTCGATGGGTACCGAGGGCATGAAGTTTTCGTTGCCCAGCCGCGAGGTGATCGCCGACTCTATCGAACTGGTGGCGAATGCCCAGCGTTTCGATGGTGTGGTCGCTATCGGTGGCTGCGACAAAAATATGCCCGGTTGCCTGATGGCACTGGCAAGAATTGACGCGCCAACACTTTTTGTCTATGGTGGCACGATTCAACCCGGTGTGTGTCGTGGGCAAGATGTGGATATCGTGAGCGTCTTCGAGGCGGTAGGTCAGTTTAGCGCGGGCAAGATTAGCCGTGAGCAATTGGACGAAGTTGAGAAGACCGCCATTCCAGGAGCAGGTTCCTGCGGTGGCATGTATACGGCGAACACGATGGCCTCGGCGATTGAGGCATTAGGTATGTGTCTCCCTGGCGGCTCGTCGATGCCTGCCGTAACTTCACGCAAGATACTGGACTGCTACGACTCAGGGCAAGCGATTGTACGTATGATCGAGCAAGGTATCACAGCGCGTTCCATCCTCACACAATCTGCATTCGAGAATGCGATCAAGGTTGTGATGGCTCTCGGTGGCTCAACCAACGCGGTTCTACACTTGATAGCGATTGCGCGTCAACTGGATATTCCGCTTGGTATCGACGACTTCACACGTGCTGGCGGTAAAGTACCGCACCTCGCCGACCTGAAACCCGGCGGCAAATATGCAATGACGGACCTTGACCGTGCTGGCGGTGTACAGGCCGTGATGAAGGTTTTGCTCAAGGCGGGTTACTTGAATGGCGATGCACTCACCGTGACAGGCAAGACGCTTGCGGAAAATCTGGAATCTGCACCCGATCTCGCCGAGGGACAGACCATCGTGGCTCCACTTGACAAGCCATTGCATGCAACGGCACCTCTTGTTATTCTCAAGGGCAATCTTGCACCAGAAGGTGCAGTCTGTAAGATTGCTGGCCTCAAGGTGACAAATCATCGTGGTCCAGCAAAAGTGTTCAATTCAGAGGAAGAGACCTTCGACGCCATCATGAATCATCATGTTACTGATGGTGATGTAGTCGTTATTCGCTACGAGGGACCAAAGGGTGGTCCAGGTATGCGCGAGATGCTTGCGGTCACATCGGCACTGGTCGGGCAAGGCTACGGCGAGACGGTTGGCTTGATTACCGATGGACGTTTCTCCGGCGGCACACATGGTATGGTCGTGGGTCATATCTCACCAGAGGCGCAGGTTGGCGGCCCCATCGCGATTGTGCAGGATGGCGATATCATCAACATCGACTCCGACCACAACGCGCTCACCGTCGAAATCAGCGACGAAGAGATTGCGCATCGTCTTCAAAATTGGCATGCGCCCGAACCCAAATACACAAAGGGTGTTTTGGCGAAGTATGTAAAGTTGGTTGCATCCGCGTCTGAGGGAGCGATTACTGGATAACAAACAGAAAATGCTGAGGTTGCATGGCAACCTCAGCATTTTCTGTTTGTTATCCTTATTTCTGAAAGTAGCTTATGCCAAAGGCCAGTGCTACAATGGCTCCAAACAGGAGGAAGAAGACGGCTACATTCGAGCCAACGCTTGCGTCTGATTCATTGTAAATTCCGCTCTTATTTGAACTCATGGATTGCTCGCTTTCTTTATACACTATAGAACACAAGCATCCATGCTTTATCACAACTATATCCTTTCTCATATGATATCACGAAAAGAGAAAATTAGCGTGATATGTTATACTCATCTCTAATAGACGCACACATTTCTATCATCATTACGTTGGCTAACACCTTTCCCATATGAAAGGCAGAATTATAATGACAACAACCGAAAAACTGCCTGTAGTGAGACTTGCAGATTGGGTTCTAGGTCCCGAACAAGGGCATTGGACCTATCGTGACTATGCTATGCTCAGCGATGAGCACCATTACGAAATTGTAAATGGAGTTCTACTTATGCCTCCTGCACCTAGCTGGTCACATCAAGAGATTGTTGGGGAAATTTTTGCCTACTTGCGAGATTACGTTCGCACTCATGCATCAGGGGGCGTCTTTACAGCTCCCATTGATGTTGAGCTATCATCGGAGAATGTGTTTCAACCAGATGTGGTCATACTCCTGAAAGCACACGCTGACAGGTTACAGGAAAGACATATTGTAGGCGCACCCGATCTCGTTGTCGAAGTAGCCTCACCAAGCACAGCCCTCTACGATAGATTAGTCAAATACGACATCTACGCTCGTGCTGGCGTACCAGAATATTGGATTGTTAACCCTGAAACTAGTTCGGTTGAGGTGTTGATATTAGAGGATGGACATTATCGTTCGTTGGGTCGGTATAGTGGACAACACACGTTGCCTTCTCAAGTTGTAGCAGGGCTGGAAGTGACTGTCGAGAAGTTTTTTGCGTCGGTGTGGTGAGTGTATCTATAAATGTATGCTTATAGGTATCCCCATATTCTGATAGTACTGTCAGCATTTCCGCTAACAAGCATTGACCTATCAGGGCTAGTGTTGATGACTATACGGGAAGAATGGGCACCTGTAGGGGTCTAATTCCATTACACCCTGTGAGCGATTGACCACGTTAACAGGAACGATGAAACGTAACAACATTCCTTTCAAATTGTCGATGTGCTCACAGGGTGTAATGGAATTAGACCCCTACAATTGTGCTTTTCCCCTTAATTCCCCGTAGCTACAGGACGCACAACGGCTCTCGCAGGTGCGCCTTCTCTACCTTGCATTTTGAGTGGGAGGCAGATAAGATCGTACTCGCCTACTTGCACTTGTGAGAGGTTGAGTCCTTCGATAATCCAGATGCCTGCTCCAAGTAGCGCATGGTGCGTCTCTGGTCCGTCTGTGAAAAAGCCTCCGACTGAGAGATAGTCAACCCCAACGGTCTGTATTTGCAGTTTTGCGAGGTAGGCGGCGGCCTCTTTTGAGATGTAGACAAAATCTTTGACGAACTCGTCGGTTTGCCACGCACGTTGTGAGTTGAGTGTTTTGAAGAGGATGCGTTCACCAAGTTGAATATTGTGCGGTTCCAGTTCGACTGGTTTAATCGATTCGGGGTCGCTAATCTCGATGATACGCGCACGACCCATCGTGGCGGTAAGAGGCATCTGGTCGATGCTGATACCGTCTTTGATAAAGTGCAGTGGGGCGTCCATATGGGTGCCTGTATGCGCTCCCATTGAGAGCTTTGAGACGTTGGCTACATCACCACGATCAATGCTCATTGCAAACTCAATGTCCACTGGTGGGTTATCAGGCCAATGCGCCATGCCTGTATAGAGTGGAACCGAAACGTCAATCCAGCTCGCGGTAGTTTGTGGAATATCTTCCGTCATTGAATGTGTCCCTTCTATGAATTATACTGCTGTTTGTGTTACGAGAGAAATAGAGGGAAGGGAACATATGTTAAAGATTTTTTATTCGCCGCACATGATAAGCATTGATAATGAGGCAAAACGTGCTTCAGGTCATGCTAATGTACCTCTTTCTGCTCTTGGTCATCAGAGGTCACAAGAGCTTGGACAACAGTATGCAACAGAGGCTCTTGATGCTGTTTTCTCTTCTGACCTGCAACGCGCAACCACTACTGCGTAGATTACCTTTGGGAAGCGTGGCATACCTCTTGTGCCAGATGCTCGCCTACGAGAGTACGATTATGGGGATATGACACAATATCCAATTGAGCAAGTTGAAGCAGAATTTCCGAGGCGTGTCACGGAGCCATTTCCATATGGAGAGAGTTTGCAAATGGTTGTGAAACGTGTTGGTGATTTCTTGCGCGATGTTTTGCGAGATTATGATAGGAAAACAATTGTGGTGATTGGACATCGAGCGACGAAATACGGGCTTGAGTACTGGCATAATGGAGCAACACTTGAGGAGATTGTTAACAGGGAGTGGGAGCGGCGCGATGTTCCGATATGGTGCTATGAACTAAATGAGCATAATCTTGAAAGATAGAGATAGTATAGACATAGAGTTATGACGCGATCTCATGTGTAAACGACCTCCTGGCTAGCCTGTTACATAACACAAAAGTAACAGGCTAGCCAGGAGGTCGTTTAGCTTGATGCCTATATCTACTCAAGCAATTTTACAGGTTTTCTAAACATGTAGAATTGACTCCTAGAAAAGCACGTAGAGTATTCTACCAGCGATTCCAGTGAAGTATCGAGTTTAGGGGTGGGCGAGCGGCTGGCCGAAAGTGAGTTCCAAGCGTATAGGCAACGGGAATGAGGGCTACCTGCGTGACCTGCTCATAGGGAATCCCTAAGACCTCAGTTGCCTCTCGCTCGAAAGGGAGGTGGTTAGCAGTTAGGATAGTACCCAGACCGCGCGAGCGTGCGGCAAGCATAAAGTTCCAAGTTGCGGGAAAAATTGACCCCCACGTAGCCAACTGTACCACCATTGGTAGATTTTCGACACGACCCTCAATGCATGGAATGACATAGACAGGAACCTCGTGCAAATGATCAACCAGATATTGCCCATCGTCCAGCATCTTCATAGCAGCTTCCTTCCCACTACTAAGCGTTGCCATCGCCTGCCCTCTAAGGGTCGCACCAAGGTCCCATCCTTTGCGATAGAGCGATGCTAGTGCTGCACGCTGAGAAACATCAGTCACAACCATAAAGTGTATTTTCATAGTGGGTACATAAGGAGCTTGCATCGCAAGGGCGATACATTCCTCAAGCACCTCGGTTTCGACAGGTCGTTCCAGATCAAATCGCCTCCGTACCGAACGGGTCGTACTCAGTAATTCGTCTGTAGTAAGATCAAGGAGAGGCATAGGAATATTCCTTTCTTGTTATTCAAGGACTCATTTAGTTATTAGTCTGGTGTTGCTTATTCAACAACTATCATTTATCATAGTAGACTGCAAGAGGAGAACAAGCAATGAGCAATTCTGCGGTTTTGTTGAATAGGGAACAATACTAAGAAATTGTTGAATGACGAAGCAAGATTACTCACAAAAATAGTGGCGAACGTAGAGCAAAGAGGAGCAATATGCAATGGCTACAACTCCCAAAAGCATAGATCGACGTGTCCAGCGAACACAGCAGTTACTAAAGCAGGCGTTTATTGAAGTCGTAAACGAGAAAGGGTTTTCTGCGATAAACATTCAGGATGTAACCGACCGGGCAAACGTTAATCGCGGTACCTTTTATACGCATTTTATAGATAAATATGCGTTGTTGGAGGCGGTCATTAGTGAGGAGGTGCAACGAATCCTGATTGATACACTTCCTCCAGTCTCTCGATGGGATAGAAGTACACTGCACCTTTTTATTCAAACCTTACTAGAGTGTTGCGATGGCAAATATTGCTATTTGCATCTCTCTCGAAATATGATGCCGCAGTTTGAACGGGCTGCTCATGAGGGAGTGGTCAAACTCTTATTAGAGTGGCTGAAACTGAATGTAAGAAGCAGCTCGCAGGTGCCATTGGAAACGATTGCTGACATTGCAAGTTGGGCCATTGTAGGTACAGCTGTGCAACGCAGCCAAACGCCAACGAAAATTCCTGCGAGCGAGATGGCAGATGCTGTCTTATTGGTGATAATGAAAGGAATGGAGCAGTTGCTGTGATTCCACTAGACCCGTACAGTTGCACAATGCCTTTGCACAGCATCCACAAATTCCTCTGTACTCGCATGTCCACCTTGATCCACGGGTAACGTTTCTCCTTCCTGATACGCCTGAGCAATAGCTGCTCTTAATCGTTGGGCTTGCTGGCTATAGCCGAGATAGTCAAGCAGCATCGTTCCCGACAAGAGCATGGCGGTAGGATTGATTGTTCCTTTACCAACGAGGTCGGGTGCGGAACCGTGGACAGGCTCGAAGTAGGCGTAGTCCTCGCCATAACAGGCACTGGGTGAGAGACCGAGACCACCAATGCTTCCACTGGCAACGTCGGCGAGGATGTCGCCATGTTCGTTGGAAAGAACTACCACGTCAAGCGATTCCGGTGACGCGACCATGCGTCGTGCTAAGTCATCAATCAGGTATTCTTGATAGCTCAAGGTGACATATTCGCGTACAGTGTCGCGGACGATATTGCGAAAACGACCGTCAGTACGCGGCTGAATAGAATATTTCGCGCCCAACGTCACAATGCCAGGATAACCCAATGCTTGCCGTTGCAATGCTAATTCACACGCTGAGATAGCAACGCGCTGCATCTGCTCGTCAGTAGAGATACGCACAGCATAAGCTCCTACTTTATCAGTTGGAGGAGCCTGCCACCACGTGCTACTACTAGCCAATGCGCTTAGTTCAGAGATATCTCCTTCACGCGGTGGATACATACCTTCAAGATTGTCGCGCACAATCACGTAGTCAATACACTCTGGATGTAACATAGGACTGGCATAGCCTGTATACCAGCGCACCGGACGAATGTTGACGTAGGTTCTCTTACCCCAACGTAGGTACCACAGAATAGGACGACTTGGACCACCACTTGCACCAAACAATGTACAATCCGCCGTATCTATAGCTGTTCGTGTTTCCGCTGGAAAGGCATCACCGTAACGTGCTTGCGCTTTCCGTCCACAAGCTGCTTCGACAAATTGTACGTCAGGAGCTAGAGAACGTAGTATCTCGACCGTAGGACGCATCACTTCGGGCGCGGCATCGTCACCAGGAATGACACAAACGGTTGGCGGCGATGCGGAAGAACGCCGCGCAAAGTGGGCAAAGCTCATCGCAGCGTCCCTTCCTGCTGAATGTAGTTGATGATGCCGCCTGCAGCGACGATACGGGCGATAAAGGGTGTGAGCGGTTCGGCCTGAAATGTTTGCTCTAAGTCGATGTTATGAATGATGCCTGTCGTCAGGTCAACTTCTATCCGTTGCCCGTCACGGCTTGCTAAAACAGCTTCCTCGCAAACAAGGACGGGTAGACCAATATTGACGGAGTTGCGATAGAAGATACGCGCAAAGCTGCGAGCGATGACGACACGCACGCCACACGCGAGAATAGAGGCAGGGGCATGTTCGCGTGATGAGCCACAACCAAAGTTGTGACCGCCCATAACTACATCACCTGCTTGTACCTGTTGCGCAAAGTCAGGCAGAATTTCACACAGACAATACTTCGCTAGTTGTGCGCGATCCGTTGTCACGTTGTAGCGTCCAGGAATGATTACGTCTGTATTGATGTTGTCGCCTAGCATCCAAATTCGGCTCATGAGAGTGTATTCCTTTCGCTTCATAATTTCTGTAGGGACCGATGTATCGCGTCCTGGGGCGGGGCGGGGGCAACGCGTCGGCAAAGATTCGTTTCCCCAACGTGGTCCCCCTCTACCCCACACAGGACGCGATACATCGGTCCCTACCAATGTTCTTACAAAAATTCGCGTGGGTCTGAGATATGACCGCTTAACGCGGTGGCGGCGGCAGTAGCGGGACTGCCGAGATAGATTTCGGCGGTTGGGTCGCCCATTCGTCCGGTGAAGTTGCGGTTCATAGTTGTGAGGGCGCGTTCGCCAGGGGCTAGTACGCCTTGATGTCGTCCAATACATGGACCACAGCCTGGATTTTCTACGGTAGCACCTGCGCGAACAAAGGTTTCCAGATAGCCAAGGCGCATTGCCTCAAGGTAGACCTCACGCGAGGCTGGTACAACAACCATACGTGTACGCGGAGAAATTTGCTTGCCTTGTAAAATTCCCGCCGCGATAGCGAGATCGTCTAGGCGTCCATTGGTGCAGGTACCTAAAAACACTTGGTCGATCTCTATGTTCGTCACGTCGCCTACTGGAACGACGTTGTTTACATCTGGTGGGCAGGCAATCATGGGTTGTAGTTGCGATGCATCAATGTAGTAGGTATGCTCATAGCTTGGGTTGTGTGGAGCAAGCATGGGATACTCGACCTCGGTACGTCCATGTAGCCATGCCTGTGTGATTGCATCGGGTGCGACAAGACCAGCCTTACCGCCCATCTCGATAGCCATGTTACAGAAGGTGAAACGTTCGCTTACAGAAAGCCGCTCAACCAGATCGCCCGTGTACTCGATTGCTCGATAGTTCGCACCATCGACGCCAACCTGTCGCACCATCTCAAACGTGATATCTTTGGCATAGACACCAAAGGGCAGACTTCCCGTTATTTGAATGTTGAGCGTTGTGGGAACACGAAACCATGTGCGACCCGTAGCGTAGGCAACGCCGATATCGGTTGACCCCATACCAGTCGCAAAAGCACCAAGCGCACCATACGTACAGGTATGACTATCAGCACCAACAATGATACTCCCAGGCACAACATAACCACGCTCCGGCATGACCTGATGACAGATGCCCTCCTGTAAAATCGTGATGTCCTGCTCACGTGCAAAGGTACGGATATCGCGTTGTAGGGTCGCGGCAGCAATTGTCGCTGCGGGAATGATATGATCAAAGACGATATGTGAACGGCGTGGATTGAAGACACGTCCACCACTTTGCTGTGATAACTTGCGAAACGCCTGAATTGCAAGAGGACTTGTTGTATCATGGCTCATTACGCGATCAACCTCGACAATGACGGTCTCGCCTTGCTCAACCCGTCGTCCCAACTTGTAGCTAAAAATTTCCTCGGTTAACGTTCCCATTACTATAAATCCTTCCTTCTTTTTGATTAAAACAGTTTCAGGTAGGGACCGATGTATCGCGTCCTAGGGGTGGGGCGGAGGAGCAACATGTAGGCAACGATTCCCTTCGACCAATATGATTCCCCCTCAGCCCCACCCAGGACGCGATACATCGGTCCCTACAAATTTCATGCCCCCACACCAGCACACCAGGATTGGATAAAGGCATCGACCTCTTCTTGATTCAGGGTGCCGTTTTCGGCGCGTGCTTTAAGGGCATGCGTGAGATTGGCAATTTCGCTATTGGTGAGTTGCAAGCCTAGCGATGCGGCACGATGCCCAACAGCGTAGCGACCTGTGACGCGTGAACCAATATCGACATGGCGTAGCAGGCCAAAGTCGGCAGGGTCGAGCACCTCGTAGGCGCGTGGATTTCGTAGGACAGCTTTTGTATGTACACCTGCTTTGTGCGTGAAAGCACTTGGTGCGGTGATGGGTGTGTTAAAAGGAATAGCGAGACCGAGACAGGACGCGACAAACGAATCGAGTGGCGCGACCTGTGTGAGATCATAGTCCGACAGCAGTTCAGGATAGTGAATGTAGAGTTGTGCAATCAATCCGCTCAAAGCAGCAATACCGTTACGCTCGCCGATACCTAACGCGGTTACGTCAAGACAATCGGCACCAGCCTCTAACGCTGCCACAGTGTTCGCATTAGCACAGCCAGTATCGTTATGCCCATGAAACTCGATGCCAACCGAAGGGTAGCGTTCGTGACAGAGCCGAACCAGTTGTGCCACCTGTCGCGGCGTGGCAATGCCAACGGTATCAGGCAAACCAATGCGCTGTACTCCTGCATCGACAACAGCATCAAAGACATGCAGTAAGTCGATAAGATCGCTGCGAAAGGCATCTTCGGCGGAGAAACGCACGTAGCGACCAGCATCGCGCACACGTCGCACCAGTGGCACAGCATCAGCAATCATTTGTTCGATGCGGCGTCCATGACTGAACGTACGTAACTGTGTCGAGGTGCCATAGAAGAGGTTGAGGCCATACACGGGCGTATCTAATGCCGCTTGCACGTCGGCTTCGACACAGCGCGTATGAGCGACGATGTGTGCATGTAAATCCAGATTACACAGTGCAAGCACAGCCTGTTGTGTCTCCGGTGAGGCAACTGGTGAGGGTACTTCGATGAAAGTTACACCAATTGCGTCAAGCATACGAGCAATTGTCAAACGCTGTTCGAGCGTAAAACATGCTCCTATGAATTGTTCGCCCTCGCGTAGGGTCGAGTCGAGAATGGTAAGAGGACTCATTACATCACCTCTCGTCGCTGGGAGAGGTCTCGCAGCACGATTTCAAGTACGTCGATAGCGTGGTTATACTCGGCAAGGTTGATATGCTCGTTGGGCGTATGGTCGAGGCTTGCGTCACCAGGACCATAGGCAAGGATATTCTGGCCCCAGACAGGTCCGACAACGTTCATATCGGACGTGCCTGTTTTATGCTTAAAGGTAGGTTGCCCTCCGGTTGCGCGAATGGCTGAGAGAAACGCGCGCGCTACAGGCGTTGTACGTGTCGTCTGGAACGCGGCCTCTTCGCCCGAAAACTGTAGCTGAACGCCGTCTTCGTGTGCCCATTGTTCTAATTGGGCTTGTAAAGATGCGCTCTCAAAAGCGGGTGGTAGACGATAGCCAAGCAGCATATGCGTCTGTTCCTCTAACCCATCCTGTGTACTGGAGATGCTACGCAAAGAAGGCAGAAGTGCAGCAAACGATGAAGTAGATGCATACTGCGCGTTCCACTCGGCAGCGTGGAAACGCGCACGTTCCCAGAAGGCAGCTGCTACTTCACTGCTGTTGTGTCGTGGTCCCGCGCTATGACTAGAGGAACGCGTAACACAACAATCAACCAGTAGCCGCCCCTTATAGCCAATCGTAACGGCATGACTTCCACTTGGTTCGCCAATGATGCAGACCGAAGGGGAATAGCGATGCACCACAGCATGTGCTCCACGCGATGTTGCAGCCTCCTCCTCTACCGCACCGATTACGATAATTGGTCGCTGTACATCTCCTGTTTGCGCGATACGAGCGGTAGCTGCCAGGAATGCTGCGAGCGGTCCCTTTGCATCCACTGCCCCGCGTCCATAGAGGAGTCCGTTTTCGATGCGCACCGGAATATTCCCTGGCACCGTGTCCATATGTCCAAGCAAGATAATGGGGTCTTGCACGTTTTCGGTACTGTGTGTGCTGGCAATGACATTGCCGACTTCATCGAGGTGTGCATGCAATCCCATCTGTTGTGCTTGCTCGACAAGATGGCGCGCAAAGTGCTGTTCCTGACGCGAATAGCTTGGAATGGTTAACATGGACTGAAGAAGCGTAACTTCTTTTTGAGTTGGTGGCAATGAGGCTTTTGGTTTTTGTGAAAAAAAGATGAGTATGTTTTGACAAAAAACACCTA
>CAXUHF010000012.1:22930-27938 GCA_964250765.1 uncultured Ktedonobacteraceae bacterium
TTTTTTTTGTTGTGGTGTTTTTGTGTGTTTTTTTTCTCAATATTGCGTTCCGCTTGTTGCAGAAACAGAACGCTCATTGCCACCAACTAAGATTTCTTCAACAACAGTTAAAACATGCTCTAACTGCGCTTCTGGAATCACAAGTGGTGGCAACATACGAATTACATTTGGACCAGCTTGTAGGACAAGAATGCCACGCGCAAACAGTGCTTCGAGATAGGGTTGTGCACGGCGTGTAAGCTCGATACCGAGCAGGAGGCCGCGTCCACGAACCTCGCGGATAAGTGGTGAACCTATCGCACGTAGACGTTCAAGGGCATACGCGCCAAGTGTAGCGGCACGCTGTGGTAATGCTTCGCGTTCAAGGATATCAAGTGTGGTAAGGGCGGCGGCGCAGGCTAGCGGGTTGCCGCCAAAGGTGCTCCCATGTACACCCTTTGTCACATGTCCACTTTCCATTACACGCGGTCCCAGACAAACGGCACCCATTGGTACGCCACCAGCGATAGACTTTGCAAGACAAAGAATGTCAGGTTGCAGGTTGTACTGCTCACAGGCAAACAGCGTTCCAGTGCGTCCAAAGCCTGTCTGTACTTCATCGACAATGAGCAAGGCTCCACGCTCGTGACAAAGTGTTGCAAGGTCCCGAATGTATGCCTCATCTGCAACATGAACACCACCCTCACCCTGCACAACTTCGATAATCACGGCGGCAGTTTCTTCAGTAATCGCGGCTTCGGCGGCTTCAATGTTGTTATAGCGTATATGGGTGACACCAGGAAGCAAAGGAGCGAAAGGTTCGCGGTAGTGCGGCTCCCATGTCGCGGAAAGTGCACCCATTGTGCGCCCATGAAAACTTCGCAACGTTGCGATAATGCCTGTACGTCCTGTCGCTAGTCGTGCGAATTTGAGTGCGCCTTCTACTGCTTCCGTCCCACTATTGCACAGGAAGATATGGTCGAGTCCCTCTGGTGTGAGAGATGCGAGTCGTTCCAGTAGGCGTCCACGGACATCATTATAAAGAATCTCAGGGCAAGTGATGAGGCGTTGTGCTTGCTCCGCAAGTGCTGCCGCAATCTCGACACGCCCATGTCCAATATTCGCCACACCATAGCCCGCTGTACAATCAATGTATTCGCGTCCCTCGGCATCCCAAAGCAATGCACCGCTACCACGCACGATAGCAACGCCACGTTTCCCATAGACACCGCTTGTATAGGTATTTTCTATATCAATGGTTGAAATCATACGTGACCTCCTTGTATAAAATTGCATAAATTCTTGCGGATACGAAATGCCTGTAGGAGTCTAATTTATTACACCCTGTTGGCAATGGACCATGTTCACAGGATTTGTATAACGTTTCAATATGTCCTCCAACATTGTGATTTGCCGACGAGGGTGTAATAGAATTAGACCCCTACAGGTGGTTTTATTTTTGAATGTGTAGTAGCAATCGTGGTTCCCGACCCCTCCAGAACTTCAAGCAAAGAGCCTTGACCGATACACACTCTTGTCACGCCACCATTTAGGGCTTCTTGCGCTCCGAGCAATTTCTTACGCATACGTCCTTGCGCGAACTGCATGTAGTCATCAAGTTGCTCGGCAGGAATATCTCGGACGAGTGTTGTTGGGTCATCTTTATTTGTAAGCAAGCCTGGAACGTTAGTCATAAGGACAAGAGTTTCAGCGTGTAATGCTTCGGCAACTGCTGCCGCCGCTCTATCGCCATCAACATTTAAACGTTCCCCTTCATGACTTAGTGCTAATGGCGCAATGACAGGAGTATAGCCAGCATTCAGTAGGAGAGCGAGCAACTCGTTATTGACCTGCTCGATGTGTCCGGTATAGTCGTCACGTAAAATTTGGATGCGTCCCTCTGCGGTGAGCGAGCGTACAACGGATTTGCGTCTTGCTACGAGGAGGCGTCCATCGACACCTGCAAGGCCGAGCGCGTTCACACCGTGTTGCTGTAAAAGAGCCACGAGTTCGGTGTTTAACTGTCCAGCTACAGCCATCGCGAAGAGACGTAGCGTTTCGCTATCGGTATAGCGACTGACCATACCATTTGGTGATGTCACCAGACGTATATCGTGCCCTACCTGCTGTGATAGCGCGTTTGTGAGGTCAGAACCACCGTGTAGCAACACCACACGCTCTCCATGTGCAACATATTGTGTTATGTCACGGATAATCGCAGTTGTTGTGACGCCTGCGCTCCCGCCAATTTTTACGACAAGTGTCATACGTTCTCTCCTCTCTCTACGCTGGATGCAAACCAGGGAAGGTCAAACTCGTTGTCTCGTTCCAGCCGTACATACTGTTCATAGCCTGTACCGCGTTCCCTGCTGCTCCCTTCATCAGATTATCCAGAGCCGCGATAACAACAAGGCGTTGTGAGTCGGGATCGTACTCGAAGCCAATATCGCAATAGTTGCTACCCGCGAGAATATTTGGTTCGGGATAACGATAGACACCGTTACGCTCTTTGACGATACGTATGAATGGCTCGTCGTGATAGGCTTCACGATAGAGCCGCCATAATGTACGTTCGTCAACGCGCTCACGAAGGAACACATGCGCAGTCACCAGCACACCTCGTACAAGCTCAATCGCTGTAGCTGAAAACGCGATATGTTGTTGCAATGAACTCTCGTTCAATAGCCCCAATTCCTGTATCAATTCAGCGGTATGACGGTGACGCGTCGGTTGGAACGAGCGTACAGCACCACTACGGTCAGGATGGTGACTACCTGCCCCTGGAGTAGCACCAGCAGCAGACGAACCGACCTTTGCATCGACGACAAGCGGAATGTGCTCATCCGCTAGTCGTGCTCGGTATAAAGGAGCAAGCCCTAGAATAGCTGCCGTTGCCATACAGCCCGTTCCACTCACAAGAATTGCTTCACGTAATTCTGCTCTGTGCAGTTCCGGCAAGCCGTACACCGCTTGCTCTTGCAACGAAGGCACAGGATGAGATGCTCCATACCACTGTTGATAAAGTTCAGGCGAACGTAAGCGAAAATCTGCGGACAGGTCAATCGCACGTGGTGCAAGTGCTTGATATCGCTCTATTTCCTGGGATGATGCACCGTGTGGTTGACAAAGAAACACAAGGTCACATGATGTCAGGTCGTCGGGATGACAAAACCGCAAAGTGCAAAGCTTGCGCAGGTTTGGATGTGTGCTATGCACATATTGTCCTGCACGACTACTTGATGCAACTTGTACAATCTCGACTTGCGGGTGGAAGAGTAACAGGCGTATCAACTCACCACCCGTATAGCCTGACCCTCCAACGATTGCAATACGAAGAGCGTTCATTGTAAGGCTCCTACTCGTATATGGCTCGATACGTAGTCAAGCATCAGGCCAGGAATATCGACGCCAGTTGGAGCAATGCTGTTACGAAACTCCATTGTAGCGTTGATCTCGTTGACAAGCAGACCCTGTTCGGCGTCTTCCAATACGTCAATTGCCAGGATGCCACCCCCGACTGCTTGCGCGGCTCGTACACATAGGCTATCAAGTTCGTGCGTTACAGGACAATTACTTGTGACTGCACCACGCGCGGTATTTGTAACCCAATGTTCACTGGTACGGTAGATTGCACAGACGGTTTGCTCGCCTATGACGAAAGCGCGGATGTCGCGTTGTGGCTTGTCGATGTATTGCTGAATGTAGTGTGTATGGTGCTGATAGCCACCGAGGGTCTCCTGATGCTCTAGCACAGCTTCGGCGGCATCACGATCATTAATACGGGCAAGCAGGCGTCCCCATGATCCTGTAACAGGTTTAAGTACGACAGGATAGCCAAGTGTTTCGATACCCTGCACAGCGTTTGGTGCGTCGAAGGCCAGAAGTGTACGTGGTGTTGGCACATCAGCATGTAAAAGGGCTAGAGTGGTTAATAGTTTGTCGTTGCACGTTGCCGTTACTTCTGCCGTATTGAAGACAGGAACCCCCCAATGTTCCAGCACATGCAGTACTGCGAGACCACGCGATTGACTCATACTACGGCAAAGAACTGCATCATATCTGCGCCAACGAGCATCGGGTTGTGCTAAGTCGAGCAGGAGTTCGCCATCGTCGATAATATCATACGAGATGTTACGTCGGTCTAATGCCTCAATCAGTAACTTCTCTTCCACACGCACACGCGATGTGAGCAGGGCGATATGTGTCATGTTATTCTCCCCAATCCTCTTCAACTTGCGGGGCAAGCGCAACGGTAGGTTGTTCCAGGTTCAATACCTCTAGTTCAGCGTTACAATCGGGGCAATAGATAATCTCGTTGACGAGTAAACCTTGTAGGTTGATACTGGCATCACATTCTGGGCAATGCGCGGTCAGGTTGGTTGTACGGGTTGTATCCATGTTGATTATTTCTCCTTGTAGCAGTGTGCCAAACAAACTTGATTGATGATAAACAAAAACGCTCTTTGTCCTCCGTGTTAGAGAAGGACAAAGAGCGTGAAATACGCTTTTGTGGTGCCACCTTCGTTCGTTAATACCTCACGGCATCAACCTCGTTGTGTATGGGCAACGTGTTGTACCCATATACATTGCCTGATAACGGAGGCTACCGATTGAGGTCTAATCTCGCATTGCCTGTAGGGGTCTAATTTATTAACCCTACCAACAATGCGATTTCTTCTCATAGCGCAGAAGTCTTTTTCACGGTTGGTCAACATATGGGCGTTCCAGCATTAGCCCACTCTCTGAATGTGTCTCAGTCCGTTACTCGTTCCTGCATAGCGTTTTGTATTGAGTTTGTTTCGCTTAGCGTGAGGAAAGATAAGAGGCAAATAAAAACGCCCATCATCCTTCTCTCTGGAAAGGACGAAGAGCGACTTCGTGGTACCACCTTCATGCGTTGACATTTCGCAATGTCAACCTCGTTCTGTATAGAGAGTGTGATGAACGGGTGTGATGAATCAGACCCGTACAATTGTCCATACAGGATGCCGGATAACGGAGGCTGCCGACTGAGTTCTACTTTCGCTGT
>CAXUHF010000012.1:27948-34458 GCA_964250765.1 uncultured Ktedonobacteraceae bacterium
TTGGCACCTTTTTAGCGGGTCCTCAAAAAAAGCTCCTGCTCCCAGCCCCGCTAAAATGGGGTCCCTACAGTGTACCCGATAACGGAGGTTGCCGACAGAGTTCTAGTCTCGCAGTAAAACGATTTCTTCTCGTAGCTTCAGAGTTTTATTCACAGTGGAGACATTTGAGCTTTTCACCTACCGCTCATTCTCTGCTTGTCGTGCCGTACTGTTACTCGTCTCGTCAAAGCTGTCTATATGTTGTTGTTTTGTATTGATAGAGGTATACCATGCTCATAAGAGATTGTCAATGCTTTTCTGATGTGTTCTCGCAAAAATTTTAGTTTGTAGATATTTTACCCACACCTTGTAGTAAAATTTACCATTTCTCAACCATGAATAATCAAGAATAAGGTAGTTTGATGAAACAATATAGATAGGTCAGATGTAGGGGCCATAATTCATTACGCCCGTCAGCATTGATAACTTGGGAACAGGGCGTAATGAATTATGGCCCCTACATCCTGATTACTTAGTTAGATGGCATTTATGCCCCAGTATACCCGATTACATCAGAGCCACCCTGCGTACCACCTGTATTCCAGTACATAGGACGCTCACTCACGAAGTAGGAGCCAGTAGGAGCTTGGGCAGTCATTGCAACAGCACAGGAGTAGCGTGGATCACTACCTGTATGAAGCAGATATTGACGTACAAGGGCGGCTACATCAACGGTTGAGCGCGTATGTGCCTTTACGAGAACACTGCTAGGTGTGTAACTGTGACCATAGTTGTTGAGCAGCGTAATGGTAACAGTTTCGTCACTCCCTGTTGGATTTTGTAAGGTGAGCCATTCGTTATATCCAACAATAGCATAGCCTTCTGCGAAGGTGTAAGAGTTGACCGTTGCGGGTCCAACCTGACCGATGGTATCAGAACCACCACTTGCCACAAGGCTAAAGCCATTGCTACTAGTAATTGTATGATTGTATTGAAAGAACATTTCACGCTGTACCACAATCGCTGCACCTGTAGAGGTTATTTCAGCAGATACTGTACTCGGCGGAATGTTTGCGTTGACATTCCATAATGTCTGACTCATTGCGCCAACAGTACCTGTAACAGACTTTGTAGTGCCGTTCCCAAGTTGCAGAGTGATTGTGATATTCGCAGGCGCATTCGCAGTGCTATCAAGATTTGAAATCGCAAGGTACTCCTGTGATTTTCCACCTGTATAGCCTTCCGCAAACAGCCAATCGTGTGATAGTGCCTGTGCGCCGACAACTGATGTAGCACCAGAAATAGTCCCAGCATTACCAGCCGCTACGCTTCCAAAGTAGTCTGGACGTTCCACCACGATAGGCCGTGTTGAGGTGACAACGGCGGCAACATGAGTGGGCAGACCAGCATTACTTGGAAAGAGTGTGCCGCGTTGTCCAACACCAACATTAATGCTCTGTGTGCCAACAGCGTGACCACCAGCATAATAGGTTGCAGTTACTGTAGCACTACCGTTCGCTGGGGGATTTAATGCAGTCAAAAACGACGTAAATCCGTTATTTGTTGGAATATCAGCGAAGTAAAATGTTTGTCCTAGATGTGTCGCACCTACCACATCACTTCCACTATTGATACCATGCCATGAGAAGTAC
The DNA here is from genome assembly GCA_964250765.1 of uncultured Ktedonobacteraceae bacterium. Lineage (GTDB taxonomy): Bacteria > Chloroflexota > Ktedonobacteria > Ktedonobacterales > Ktedonobacteraceae > JBBQVS01. Next base: position 29,580 of record CAXUHF010000012.1, read on the forward strand.
TGTGGACGCTCCGCTACAACACCACTACATGATGAGGAGGGATTGACTGAAACGATGGCAGAGACAGATACTCCTGTCTTCTGTGTATAAGGAATACTCATGTCTGTATTCACCGACTCGGTCCAGCGCGAAGCGTGAGCTACAGTGAATGACTTCGTAACAGGACTTCCCATCTCAGGCAAATACTGTACATTGACAGGACAATCATTGTTCGGGCTGGGATTGTCAATGGTCAGATATTCTTTGAAGGAAGCACCGACACGCCCTTCTGCAAAGTACCACACACCACTCACGGGTGCGGATGCAGTTGCATATCTATGAAGATGCTGATAGATAGCGAGACCATAACCGGCTGATGGCGTGCCGTTGTAGTCAGTGATGAGAAGCGGATAGGTACAGGTATTGCCACTCATCGACCAGGAAAAGCCGACCCATCCAATCTGGTGTGCATCGAAATACGATAGCAAGCGGCTCTCGTAATTACTATCACAGTCATATTCTCCACTTTCAGCAGAAATCACTGGATATGTCTGACTTGGAATACCAAAGGCAGCATCCCAGGTATTTGGAAGTTTGTCATTATAAGGGTAATATGGATGCGTATCATAGACAATGTTTGTGCCAGTGAGTTTATAGGTGTTGAGTTGACTAAGATCGTAGCCCCATTGCATACCACCAACCAGCACCAAATTAGTTGCACCAGTACTACGAATGGCATTCACAACCGCTTGCATGCCTACGCTTTGATAGGTAAAGGTTTTGGAACATTGACAATCATCCGAGTAACCACTATCACTCGTCATTGTACATGCACTCATCCAACACGACCACATTGCTGGATGTGGCTCATTAAATGCTTCAAAGAGAACATTTGAGTAGTTTTTGTAAATAGGGGCGACCTGCTGCCAGAAAGTTACACTATCGGCATCAGCCATAGCCCACGGTCCACCACCCTGTCCAGACTGACCACCAGCGTCAGTCCATTGAAGATCAAGTATGACATTCAGTTTCAGCGCAGTCAAAGTATCAACAACTTGCTTTACAGTGCTGTGATACTGTGCTGCGCTGCAAGGATATCCTGGAGCACCATTCAGCCAAAAACCTTCTGAAAGAGGAAGTCTCACTGTGTTTGCACCCCAGTAAGTTCCAGTTGTAGTGTTCACTCCACTACCGAGGTACGCGAGGTGTTGTTGGTCAAGTGGACCATCGCCCGAACAGTTGTATTCAAGGCCATCACGAGCAATACCATGAACAAGATATGGTTGCCCATCCGCATCTAAAACAGTGTTACCCTTGACACTATAGGGTCCATTTGCTGTAGCATTGTAGGGTAAGTTCACAGAAGCTGTAGCATGAGCGGTACTTGCATGAGTATACGCAAAAGGAGTGAATGAAACAACGGCTACCGCAAGTAGACTCAATACGACAATGCTTGCTACCATAACTTTTAAATAAGACGACATTGTTTATATTCCTTACTTGACATATGAATAGTGATATATACCTGATAGTCATAGGACACTCAAGAGTCAGTATTTTAGAATGTATCATTGAGTTTTCTAGCTGTGTTAAAAAGAAACTCTAAAAAGGGACCGATTGTGCGTGCTCCGGTACTTTGGTATATATATGTTACTAGCTATCGGCTTCATATTTCTATAACTTTAGTCTAACAAGCACGTACAAAATAGAGTAGGTATACTTCGTAATAGAGTAAGGACTCTATTGTTCTATTAACCTGTTCTATTCATTGTGACGAAAGGTAGCCATGAGAGTTATCGTGCGTCCCCAAATGTACTATTACTTTGTACATATACACGTATTTATTTATACTAATAATAGGAAACAATATGTCGCGTAAATAAGGGGATTTTATGGGGGCAAAGATTTTTTCTCCGTATAGGAAGGCAAGTATTTCGGTATTTTGTCTTGCCCTACTATGTTGTTTATCTGCATGTGGAAGTCAGGTTGTAGGACCGGTAGCAGAGGGAATTGCACCAACACAAACAACACAAGTACCGACTGCAACGGCAACGCATAGACCAAGTGTCGTTCCAGTTCAGCCTACCTCACAACCTAAGACAAAACCTACGGCGAAGCCAACAAAGAAGAGTACAACACCTATTGTAACGCCAACACAAAAACCTCAACCTACTCCTGGTAACGGAAGTGGCGGCGGCAATGGTGGCAGTGGCGGCGGGAGTGGCGGCAACGGTAATCCAAGTACTCCTGTTCTTGCTTTTTACTACACATGGTACACACCTACAACCTGGTGTAGCTGTCACATGTCCGATTTGCCCGCAACACAGTACAATTCGAGCGATGATGCAACGATTGACCGACAAGTAACAGAAGCGTCTAACGCAGGCATCACGGGTTTCATCAGTTCCTGGTGGGGTCCTGGTGATGTGACAGACAAAAATTTCTCCAAACTTTTGGCGCACTCCGCCGCGTTACAAAGCAGAACTGGTGCCGACTTTACCTCGACTATCTACTTTGAGAGCGATGCTCCTGCACTCAGTGGTACGACAAACATGGTGAATGCGCTCAACTACATGGTGGCACACTACAGCAATAATCCTCACTTTTTACATTGGCAAGGCAAACCAGTACTTTTCTTCTGGGATCCATTAGGTGGAGGAAGGACACTAGCACAATGGGCTTCTATCCGCAGTCAAGTTGATCCGAATAACTCAATGATCTGGTCTGCCGAAGGTGTTTCGATGTCGCTCCTCAGCGTTTTTGATGGTATACATCTTTTTAGTGGTGGCTATTGGGGTATACAACACGGCGATATGCCGACAGTCGATGAGGGCTTTCGCAGTCAAATTGACGCATATAATGCGACCAACCATACACACAAAATATGGGCAGCTGGTGTCATTCCTGGCTATGATGATACACGTATACCTGGACGTACAGGTACGTATATTGTGCCACGCAATAATGGTGCTACCTATCAGCAAAGCTGGGCTAGTGCGCTCTCTAGTCAGCCCGACTGGGTGACTATTACCAGCTTTAACGAATGGTTTGAGGGAGCCATGATCGAGCCAAGCATAACCTATGGAAATCAGTATCTTATGCTCACGCAGCAGTACGCAAAGCAGTTGCATGGTTAACACAGGAAGATGTAATTTTTTCTGTTTATTGGAACTATTAGAAACTCATAAGTTTTTCTTTACCCGCCAAATTATGTCTCTTTTTAGCCGTTCTATACGTGCTATCCTTAGTTAAAACAATGGATGCTGTTCTGACGAACAAGTCTAATACAGTTGATTTGAAAAAAAGGAGAACTATTTTGGCTATACAAACTTCTATCGTAGCTGCGGCTTTTGAGAATGAGCGTGATGCAAGACGTGCGCTTGATGCATTGAAGCAAGCAGGCTTTGGCTATGACCAGGTTGGTGTTGCAACACAGGGGCAGAGCAATGTAAACCTGCTCAGCGATCTAACAGACCTTGGTGTCGCACGTGATTATGCTTCCTACTACGACCAAGAGTACAAGAATGGGCGCACAGTCGTCTCAGTCCGACCGGATGGACGCGATCAAGAGGCTCATGACATCCTTCATCAGTACAATGGTTATGACTACGAGCATCAGACAGGCTACAACCAACAGAGCAACTACGCTACAAACCAAACGGCAACAGCCGCCGCAGCAACAACAAATGTCGCAGCGAATCAGGGCTTAGTTTCTCAGCGTGCAGACGCAGACTATGCACAGGATGAATTCCATCAGCCACGTTCACTGAGACTCCGCGAGGAGCGTCTCAACGTATCGAAGGAGCGTGTACAGGCTGGCGAGGTTGGCTTGCATAAGGAAGTAGTATCTGAGCAGCAAACCATTAACGTCCCTGTCACACATGAGGAAGTTGTCATCGAGCGTCATGCAGTTACCGATGGTCGAGTTGACAACACACCTATCGGCGAAGGCGAAGTCATCCGCGTTCCAGTCAGCGAAGAGCAGGTGAACGTTACTAAGAACACCGTCGTCACTGGCGAGGTTGCAATTGGCAAACGTGCGGTTCAAGAGACACAGCAGGTAACAGACACTGTTCGTCATGAAGAGGCGCGTATCGACCAGCAGGGCAACGCCATTATTCACGGCGCAGAGAACGACAATCTGCACACGGACTCAACTGACACAACAACGAACCGTGGTAACCTCTAGCTTTATAGAGTTTTCTCTATAAAGAGGACAAATACAAAAACGTCTCCGGCATCTATTTACTACTTTATGTGAATAGGTGCCGGAGACGTTTTTGTATGATTAAGTGTTCTTTACACTCCACAGTGGATAAGAAACGTGTGCCAGGCGATGAATAAGTATAGTTAGCAGTGTAATCAGTACAATAGCGAGCATAAGAATGCCAAGTTGTAGCGGCTTTGTTAGGATGCCGAGCGAAATAATGAGTGTTGTCGCTCCTGCGGGTGGATGTGAGGCATGCAATAAAATCATTAAGCCACCCGTTATCCCAAGTGAAAGAGCCGCTGCAATAACTCTAGGCCACGACACACCGACACTCACCGTGGGACCAGCATTCGTCAGACCTGTTATAACAAGACTTAAGTAGCCCGCAAGTACACCAATCGCATGTCCAATGATCGTATTACGTGGAGAAGCTGCGGGCGCGTTCGGTGTTGAAAAAAAGAGAAATGCAGTAGGGCCAAGTGATGGAAAGACAAAGGGTGAGTGCGTAAATAGTGCTACAATTGCCATAATCGCAATACTTATAGCACAGCCAAAAAAGTTGAAGAGTGCGCGTTGTGGTGTCGATTGCTTTGCGAGATCATTTTTCATAATTTTCTTTCTTAGCAGGATCAGTGTTAGAGGGAGTGTTGGGGGGTTTTTAAAGAAAACAAACACAAAAAAAAAATTTTT
>CAXUHF010000012.1:34468-40541 GCA_964250765.1 uncultured Ktedonobacteraceae bacterium
GTGTTTTCGGGTTTGGTGGGGTTTATTACCCCCCAACACTCCCTCTAACACTATTTTTATTCCGCTACAATTAGAGTTTGCGGTGCCGATTGTTTGATACGGGTCAAGAGGAAGGCAAGCTGACGCTGTGTTTCCTTATCAGAAGCAAGACAGACTTGCTCTAATTGAGCATCACGTAAGCCCTTCGCCGCTTGATCGAGTACAATCCAGCATAGGTGTACCTCGTTTGCAAGTAACCAAAGATCGTGTAGATCGCGTAGAAGTGCAAGGCTTCCTGTGCGTGTACCCTCGAATAGAGCTTGGTGAAGTCGTTCTGGCTCGTCGCTCTTCTGCTCGTTATACTTGTCAATCAATGGTTTCAGCTTTTCAACATGTTGCCGAGACCAGGAGGCTTGCAAGTGACACACACCACCGATATCTGGCTCGTCCTGGTGATGCTCCGCTACTGTAAGGAAAGCATCAGCGAGCTGTTCCTCACTAGCTTGCACGAGACCTAAATAATTCCCAACATGCATACTACACCTCCTGCATCGTCTGCGCGCTCGCCGTCTCGACCATTCTTTTAATCGCGCCGTCTGACTTATCAAGAAACTCTTCTACCGTATAGCCTTTAGTAGCAGGAGGTTGATTTGCCACTTTTTGAATATGCACGGCAGCGTATTTGAAGTATGGTTCCTTGCTTACTGGGTCCCAACCAGTAAGAGTCAATTCGTTCGCGGCACGTGGACGGCTCTCAGGATTGTCCCAATGCCCATAGTGGAATGGCACAAACACCAGCCCTGGCTCAATATCGCCGATACGCGCAGGTTCGATGATGCTTCCGCGTCGTGACTTGACCTCAATCATATCGCCGTCGGAGATACCGTACTTCGCGGCATCCTCCACTGAAATCTGTACAAAAGCATCTGGTGCTGCGTTACGCAGTTCTTTTGAACGTCCCGTTTTCGTCCTTGTATGAAAATGATAGACAAGACGGCCTGTTGTATACCACAACGGATATTCTTCATCAGGTACTTCGCTTGGCGTGCGATACACGGCTGGTTTGATAAGGGCGCGACCAGCAGGATTGTGAGCGCGGTACTCTTCTGGCGTTGTTGACGCACCTGTGTCGAAATCTTGTCCATAGGTTTCGCAATAATCTACATCGGTATTGAACACGAAATCGGTGTACAGGTGTGGCGTACCATTAGGATATTTCTCATTACAAGGCCAGGAGATACCAGAGCCACCCGTGAGCTTTGCGTAGCTCAATCCTGTATAATCACATGGCCTACCACGAGAACACTCTTTCCAGCCCTCGAATGCCTCCTCTGGCGTACTCCACTTAATTAGTGATGCACCATCTTTATCACGAAAATCCATGCGTTTAGCATAATCGAGGAAGATGTCAAAGTCTGAACGCGCCTCTCCTGGTGGATCAATTGCTTTGTGCGAAATATGCACGGTTCGTCCAGCATTCGTGAAGCAACCGGTCTTTTCTCCCCAAATTGCTGCGGGAAGTACAACGTCAGCGAACTCGGTCGTTTCAGTCAGGAAGGCATCCTGCACAATCACAAACAACCCTTCCTTTTTCAAGGTTTCACGAATACGGTGAATGTTCGGCATGGAGACCATAGGATTTGTGCCCATAATCCACAGCATCTTAATAGAACCTTGTTCCGCATAGCGAAAGATTTGCATTGCGTGCGTGGGTGGACTCCAATGAGGAATGATATTGACATCAACATTCCAGAGACGTGCTAGTTCTTCGACATGTTTAGGATTCCCCCAATTACGGAAGCCTGGCAGGTCGCCATCAGCACCGCTCTCACGTGTATTCTGTGCTGTTGGTTGCCCGTTCATCTGCAAAACGCCACAGCCTGATTTCGCAACCAGTCCACGCACAATATGAATGTTGTTCACCTGCACAGCAGCAGCAGTTCCCTGGTTGGAATGATACACACCCTGCAACACGGTTGATACAAGCGTACGAGTTGTGCCAAGAATAGCCGCTGCCTCTCGTAGTTTCTCGATAGGAACATTCGTTACTTCCTGCGTCCACTCAGGCGTGCAGGACTCAACCGCTTCTTGTAAGCTCTCGAAGCCTACAGTATGCTCTTGAATGAACTGATGGTCGAGTTGTCCTTCTTTGAGAATGAGATGTAATAGACCGTTCAGGAGTGCGACGTTAGTACCGAGACGTGGCGCAAGATGCACATCAGCTTCTTTAGCCGTCGCGGTAACACGCGGGTCCACCACAATCAGCTTCGGACGCTTTGGTCCATGCAAACGGTCAAGCACACGCATCCAAAGAACAGTTTGCTGCGAGGCGATATTGTGCCCAAAATGCATAATAGTATCAGTTGTGTCGAGATCGGTATATGAACCTACCTGACCATCCGAGCCAAACGACTCTTTCATGGCAGCCGCAGAAGTTGCGGTACAGAGACGCGTGTTACCGTCCATATGCGGTGTACCAAGGCCACCCTTGCCAATAATACCTAACGTGTAATATTCTTCATGAAAAAGCTGACCACTTCCATAGAAGCCAATCGCGCTGCTTGTATGTTGCGCAACAATATCTTTTGTGCGCTCCACAATCAAGTTCATCGCTTCATCCCAGGTTGCGCGTTCAAGTTGCCCGTTACGCCGAATCATAGGGTAGGCCAAACGGTCTTTACTCGCATTTGCGACCCAACCATGCATTCCTTTGGGGCCGAGGCGTCCTCGGTTTGATGCATCTATGCCACGCCCACGCACACCAACGATTTTTCCATCCTTCACACCAATATCTATGCCACAACCGTTTGAGCAAAGCACACACGCTGATTGAACCCATGTTTCTGGTTCCTCAACGGTGTACTGGTCTACTCTTTCGGGCCAGTCGCCAACATAGGGGGTGCGTTCTCCCCAAACATCTGTGATACTTTCACGCGTCTTATACATCGTCTTTTTCTTTCTCATACAAGGAATAAACACTTGTGCAGCAAGTGAAAGACAAACGCCTTCTCAAAAAGGCACGATTTCTATATAAGAATAGTTACAGTGTCAACGGATAGTTATAGTGTTAACAGACACCCACGAGAGGCTACCCTACTTGACATATGTACTATAGAATGGTACGATTTATATGGATTTATATACTATATAAAGAGCAGGGATGAGATAAAAAATGAAACGGGCATTTCCGTTAGCAGTCTATGCAGCCGCATGAGCAACTCCGCCGGAGCTTGTGTGGCAGGAAGTAGTGGCACCATACGATGCAAGGTATCACTTGAACGACGAGTGAACCTTATCCAATGTCGGCTTTAGCATCTTCTGTGTTCCCCATCCTCCTTTGTTTGACTCTCCATTCTCATGGTGTGTGTCGCCAAACTCAAACACTCTTCCAAGTGTATTATGTTGTGTGCAACACCGTGTGCTTTCCATCACATCCATGCGCGGGAGTGCTCAGGCAGTTCCGCACAATTCTTTATGCTATTCGTCAACTCATTTTAAAAAGCACACGTAAAGGGATTTATTCTGCATGTTACAAGTCAATCGCATACGGCTCTCGTATGGGCCGCGTCTTATACTCGACAATATATCATTTACCGTCGCGCCAGGGGAAAAGGCCGGTCTGATCGGTGTCAACGGCGCAGGCAAAAGTTCGCTACTCAAAATCGTCGCGGGCGTTCAAGAGTCTGATGGTGGTAACGTTTCGCGTCCACGAACGTATGGCTACCTCTCGCAGGATGTCGCGCATGAGGCACCCGTTACAGAGGGTAGTACCGTTCGTGACTTCATCTTCACCAGTACAGGGCTTGACAAGGCACTGGCAGACTATGAAATGCTTTCAGTAAAAATCTCTGAGGCACAAAACGGCAACCTGCCAACTCTACTCGAACGCTTCTCAGAAGCACAAGAAGCCCTTGATACACTTGGGTATTATGATGCCGATGCACGCATTGAACAGCTTATCGCTGGTTTGAATATTGGTGGTGTCACTCTTGACCGCCATGTCTCCACGCTCAGTGGTGGACAAAAGACAAAGCTTGCCCTTGTACGCTTGCTCTTTCAGGCACCAGACTTGCTTCTCCTTGACGAGCCGACAAACTTTCTGGATGTTGAGGCTACGAGTTGGCTCATGGACTTTCTTGATACCTATAGTGGTGCACTGCTCATTATCTCGCACGACCTGGACCTGCTTGATCGCAGTATCAACAAAGTGCTACGCTTGAACGAGTTCACGCACAAACTAGAGGAGTATCGCGGTACCTACTCGAACTACCTTACTGCAACAGGCGATGCACTCGCGTTGATGGAGCGCACGAAGGCACAGCAAGACCGTGAGATTGCGCGTCTACGTAAAACGTCGGAAAAGCTACGTGGCTTTGGTGCGACACGTGTCAGTCAGCGTATCGCTATGGACAAACGCGTCGCGGTACTTGAAGCCAGCCAGCCTAACCTACCGCAGACAAGCCGCAAAATGAAAATTGATTTTCCGATACGTATGCCCAGTAGTCATCTCGTAGTGCGTGCCGACCACCTGCATAAACGCTATGACACAAAGGTCATTCTGGAGGATATTAACTTCCAGATCGAGCGTGGACAACGCCTCGTTATTGTGGGACTCAACGGTGCAGGTAAAACGACGCTGCTACGTACCATGCTTGGCTACACGCCACTCAACGATGGTACAGTAACAATGGGAGACCGTGTACGCATAGGCTACTACGCACAGGAGAACGAGGGACTGGACTACGATAACATGGTACTTGATGAGGCAACAGACGTTTTGCCGGAGGACAGCAAGCGAGTCCGTGGTGTCCTGGGCCGTTTCCTATTCAATGGTGACCGTGTGTATCAGAAAATCGGAACACTCAGCGGTGGCGAAAAAACACGACTCGCGCTAGCAAAGATGGTACTTGATGGTCCCAACCTCTTGGTGCTAGACGAACCTACAACAAACCTCGATGCGATGTCGCGCAACATCATCGGTGAGGCTTTAGGAAGCTACAACGGCACCATTATTGCTGTAACTCACGATGTCGAGTTCGTCAAAAATCTTAAACCGAATACGCTTCTCATGATGCCCGAAGGCAGAACTTTACCTTACGATGAGAAGTATGACTCAATGCTGGAACGTGCATAATCCTGGTAAAAAACGTGGGTAAGCTACATGACAGGGGCAGAGCACCTGTCACTACTATACTTCACACCACTACGTGGCTTGTCGCGCCACGCGGTGTATAGTAGTGACAGGTGCTCTGCCCCTGTCATGCTACCAAGCAGCCTTTCTCATAAAAATCCTACGCCTTTACATGACGGTAGGTGAAAAGGTGATGGAAAGCGAAGTTGTAGAAAAGAACGAGAATGAGAGCCACTGCTTGCGCGATGATTGCAGGGAAATGAGCAAAAGTGCTAAAGCCAAATTCGATAAGAAATGTAAGAATAGTCCCACCGATAGAGGTTACTTGAAAACGTGCACAGCGTGCAAGCCAGGAACGACTTCGACCAGGTAAATAGCGAAAAGTAAAGTGGTCATTTAGAGCGAAATTTGTCATAATTGAGATTTCAGCAGCAAGCGCAGACGCAATAATGTTAGGAAGTACCGAACCAACACTAGCAGGGAAACGAAGAATATGATAAAAAGCGACATAAAAAACCACAAGGTTTACTACCGCCGCAAAGCCACCAATGACAACAAACGTAGAAAAACGTTGTAACAAGCCTGCCCGACCATGTGTGAGGATATCAACACGATCCAGCAAAGAATTCACGACTCCCCAAGGAGTAGAACGATAGCTTTGTGGCTTAGCGAAAGGGGTTGCAGGAATAGGCTCTTGCAGAATTTGTTCCCGTGCAAGCTCATCAACTGACTCAACAAAATCAAGATTATCGTTTTGCGTTAAAAGACGTTCCATAAACTATATATACTCCAAGCCTAAGCAAACATACGCCGTATAGATATTCAAGACGGTTCCAGCAAAGCCAAAGTAACACGTTAACCATGTTATAATGATAGAACGAGCTAGTATACAAAAGAATGCTCAAGGTAGGACTTCTAGAAAGAAGAGAGAAGATGTAGGACAGTGTGGGGGGGGGTGGCGCC
>CAXUHF010000012.1:40551-48619 GCA_964250765.1 uncultured Ktedonobacteraceae bacterium
TAAAGAAGAGATAAGATTTCGCACAGTGTGGGTCGCTAGCGACCCTCACTGTCCTACATCTTCTCTCTTCTTTAAAACAAGGTTTTATATACGGAAAGCTCGCCGCACGTTTGTATCTAAGAGGAAATAGATCAGAACGACGACTGGAATGATCATTGACGCAATGTCACCAACGAGCGTGCCGTTGCCCCGAATCAACGAGATAATGTTTGGGATCAAAGTGAGAACCTCGATAATGATAACCGCCCAATACGCCCAACGTTGTAGCGTCCACAGCCCAAGCACAAACAGCAGCGTAACAACGCCAATGACAATAAGAATAACACCGATGCCAATACCGAACGTATCCAGCACTTTAGCAATCGTGGTATGCCCATGAACGACAACTCTGTGGCTTATAGCTTTTGTGGTCAGGATAAAAAGAAGGCCAGCAATAACTTCGAGGATACCCTCGATGCCTACGAGGACAGCTATAATCGTTACCCCTAGTGGACGCCTCCCCCGAGGCATCATTGTGCTTTCTCCCCTGGTTTCCATTCTGTTTTCCATGAAAGTATTCCCTTTCTCAAAGAACGAAAAAATTAATGGCAAAAATCGAGGTACAATTGCTTGTATGGTGTGTTCGGACCAATGAACATACACACTCTATATAAACGCCAAGAAACAAAAAAAGTCACAATATAGCTGTGCCTTTCCACATCTATGACACCTTAAGACGTACAAATATTGTGAGGACTCTGTGGACATGGCATGATATCAAAGGTAGCAAGATGCTGCAGATCATTGCTCATCTGTAACATGCCCATTTTAGAAGTTGGCGTTTGCCCTTCATAAGCTTCGGTACTCATTGTTTTCATATCGTCAAAGAAAGACTGTTGCGAGGCTTGCAACAACTGACCATCGGAAAGGCCAAGTAGATGTAGGACATCCTGTTGATAAAGTTGCTCTAGCCACGCAGTCACCTGTGTGAGATTAGTTTGTATCTGTGGTGCAAGCGTTATTTGCGTCGGTGTTACGCCAGGAGCTTGAAAAATGCTTCGCACATGCAATTCGCAGTGAGCAAGCAAGCTGGTAATACTTGTATTTTGTGAACATTCTAAGAGCGACGCTTTCACGCGCTGAGCAGTTGCGGCATCAGGCATTGAAGGGGTTCCTTGAGGAGTGCTATGCAGGTCTAATGGCGCACAAGACGTTCCTCTAAGATAGTAGAGGATATTTACAAGATGCTGCCGCAATGCAAGAATTGCTTTATTTTGCCACGCGGTGTTTGCTCCATTCACTTCTTGCACTAATGCTTGTGTATTCGTAAGTAGCCAATAGCGCAAACCATTGGGCATACCCAGTTTCTCAAGACCCGGATCACTCGTAAGCAGATGATTCAAGTGGTCAATGACACTATAGTTGTCCGTCCTCGATTTTGTTTGAGGAATGACAGCATAATACAAATAGTCTTTGGGATCAAAAGAAGGGACTGTCGTGTTGCTACTCTGCAGAGTAATTAGAAAAAGATAGGGAGACGACGTGAGCAAGTTGTGATGCTGGGGATGCACATAGTTTGGTGAAGCCAGAGTTCCATTCCGCACGATGAGAGGCCAATGCACAACTTCAACACTATCATCATGGGTAGCTAACCACGCATAATAGTTTTTACCACTGGACGTATTGGGCACGTCATGTAACGTAAGTTGTGCTTCATCAAATGCACCCGTTGTATTCGGGCTAGTAAGAAAAAGCACTTGCCCTACACGTGTCGAAGTTGAAGGAGATACTACATGTGTTTTTTGAGTACCCCACAACACATAGCCTACGACTCCAATACCTAACACAAGCAGTAACACAAGTGAAAGACTTACATATAGACGCCTGTCAGGACGTTTTCCCCTATCTCGTGGTATTGGTAGTGGTGCTGAAGATACTTGTGGTGATTGTGCGTTTGTAACAGGTGCATTGCTCCTCTCAGCACTTATCGCATTCAAGGGGGGTGGAGTAAATGGTAAAGCGGTAGCAGGAGATTGCAACGGGTACGTCTCATAAGACAACACTGGATTTGCTACAGTATTGCCGGGTAGAGAAATTGGATTACGTACTGGTTGTCCATGAGTAGCAGTAGATAGAGAAGAGGATTTCTGGAGTTCAGAAGGAATAGGCACCTGAAAAGCTTCAGCAAGAGCGACGGTCATGGCAGAAGCACTAAAGAAACGATCTTTAGGCTCCTTCGCAATGCTTTTCAAGATGACATCAGAAACAGCCTGGGGCAGGGCAGGATTAATAAGTATAGGTGGTGTAGGCGTATCGTTGAAGTGACGCATGAGCAATTCCATCATCGTTTCACCACGAAATGGTGTGACGCCTGTTGTCATCTCATACAACACGATACCCAGTGAATAGAGGTCACTTTGCTTATTTCCAGCTAAGCCGCGTGCTTGTTCGGGGGAAACATAGAGTGGCGTTCCAAGCACTTTTGTAGTATCAGAGCCACCTTGCAATTTTGCGATACCAAAGTCCATAAGGACAGGTTTCCCTAGTGGTTTATCGTCAGGGTTACGCATGTCAAGCATGATATTCGCAGGTTTGATATCACGATGAAGCATACCTCGCTGATGAGCATAATCGAGTGCAAGACTGATTGCAGTAAAGATGGTAAGTAGTGCGGGGGCAGAGGGAAAAAGTTGTTTACGAGCGGTGTTCCGAATATAATCGGAGAGAGTAGAGCCTTCGATATACTCCATAATCATATATGCAACAGGCATATGTGAGTCGGGGTCGGTCATGAATTGGAAGTCATGGATACGGACAATATTGGGATGGTGCAGTGAGGCTATAAACTGCGCTTCACGCTCAAAACGTGAGATGAAACTGGCGTCATCTTGGAAATTGGCGTTGAGTTGCTTGACAGCGACAAAACGTTGTAGTTGCGTGTCAAAAGCCTTCCACACCTCTCCCTGTCCGCCGCGCGCCAGACGTTCCCGCAATTCATATTTACCAAGGCGTCGCGGTTGTATGTTCATAGCTTCTCCCTCTGCTACAGGCTTTTAGGCACATTTGCTGTGATATCGAATGTCGCTAGCTGCTGCACAGCATAGTGTGCTTGCAATATTCCTGGAATGGTTGTGTTGGTGGTTGCGTCGAGCTGACCGATATAGGCATAGGTTGCTTGTGCCACCAAATCTTCTAACATACTTTGTGCCGCAGGCTGCATTAATTGTGCAGGACTCATATTGAAAAGAGCTTTCGCATCCACCCTGACTTGCTTTAGCCACATTTGGGCATTGCCAACAGCGATTAGAATACGCTGTGCGAGTTGCCGTATACGTGGTGCTGCGTCAGGTGCCTTGATTAACTCACTGAGATGTAAGGCCATATGATCGAGATCACCTGGTGGGTTTGTATCAAGAAACTGTGCTACTCCTTGTCGCGTTGGGTCTACGGTCAGTAGGCTCACACGCGCGATATTAGCGTCAGCATTCACAGGCGTCCCTGATGGCACATCGACATGGACGTTTTGAGTACCATCCAGGTAATCGAGAATATCAATGAAAAGACTGTGCATCAGCTCATAGTTGCCCGTCGTTCCATTAAAATCATCGCGTGCGCTTGTGGACCATTCCAAAATCTTTTCTGTATTTCTAAACACCCAGATATCTAGTCCACCATAGAGTGCGAATACTTTCAGATGGTCTTCATTGTAGTAGAGGTGCCGAATATGGTCAAGTCCTCTCAAGTGTAATGCACCGGGAATAAGTGCCTGGGGAAGCTGTGCATAATAAACCCAGTTTGCAGGATTAGTAGATGGACTGGTCGGTGTTTTTCCTGCATCTTCCCGTGTGATAAGCAAGCGGCTGGTTTCCGATAACAGATTATTGTGTTGTGCATCACCCAAGTAGGTATAATGGACAGCATTGTTTTGTACCGGTAAATTATTCGTCAGCAGTAGGGGTGGATGTATTGGTGCAGGCACAAGCAAATCTGGTTGCTGTTGCAGAAGGTCTTTATCTCCTAAGAGCCAAAGATAGTAGCTCTTCCCAGCAGGAGGAGACTGCACATTTTGCAGATCAACCTGTAATTTGTCAGCAATACCTTGTGCTCCATCGTTCAATTGCCCACTACTTACAAAAAAGGCATGCCCTACAATAGTGTCCGCGGCGACGGTGGAACCGTGGAGAATGCGTGGTAAGAGAAAGAATGCTCCTAGTGAGCCACCTATCAGAAGCAGAAGCAAGACGAATGATGCGATAACAACATTTCGCCCAGGTCGCTTTTGTCCGGCTTTCGTCATTGAGACAGGAAGCGGTGGCGTACTCAGAGGTGATGAGACTCTTACGGTAGGTGTAGCACCAGTATTTTGCAATGTAGGCGAGAGTACTGAGTTGTTTACCATCGACTGTGCTGGTTGTGATGGTACACTCTGTACTGATAGGGGTGACGAAAGGTGTGTTGGCATGTCTATCGCATCGACAGGATAGACAGGCTTCCCAATTTTCTCTGGTACGGGTACATTTAGCCCTTCGGCAATTGCGGCTGCTAGTGATGAGGCATTGGGAAAGCGTAGCGCGGGGTCTTTTGCAAGACTTCGCAGAATCACCGTTTCGAGCGCGGGTGGAATATTTGGATTGACAAGTCGAGGAGATGGCGGAGCAGCATGCAAGTGTTGTGTCATGACCATTGTTGGATCGTTGCCCTGAAAAGGCAACACGCCTGTGACAATCTCGTAGAGCATAATCCCCAAGGCGTAGATATCGCTTCGTTCATTCCCTGCATAACCATTCACTTGCTCAGGAGAGATATAAAGTGGTGTGCCGACATACGATCCTGCAAGTGTACTGCCAGTTGTGCCCATGAGTTTGGCAACACCGAAGTCACTCAGTATGGGTTCACCTGCCGCAGTGTGTGTTGTGTTTCGTCTATCGAGCAAGATATTTGCTGGTTTCAAGTCACGATGAATAACACCTTTATGGTGCGCATAATCAACGGCGAGACCAATATAGGTAAATATTTGCACGATCTCGACTGGATAAGGAATGTCTCCTTGCTTGGAGGTTTTCTCGATATACTGTCCTAGTGTCTCTCCCTCCACATAGTCCATGACCATGTAGGCAGTCGTCGCGTTCGCCTCTTGTGAAGCAATCTGAAAATCGTGAAGTTGTACGATGTTGGGATGATGCAATGATGCAATGAGTTGTGCCTCACGTTCAAAACGTGCCACGAAATTAGGGTCTTCTTGTAGGTCTGCATGAAGTATTTTGATTGCTACATAACGATGCAATTGGATATCAAATGCCTTCCACACCTCTGCCATGCCGCCATGTCCCAGTTGCTCTTGTAATTCATATTTACCAATGCGTCGTGCATTTGTACTCATATAGCCGTCTTCCCCTCTAGTTATGCACAGGAACTCTTGCCATTCTGGATAGTGCAAGGAGTAACATCGAACGTTGCCAACGCCTGCACGTTATAGTGTATCTGCACAACGCCTTCCTTGACGTTGTTCGTGTTTGGGTCAACCTGTCCCACAAATGCGTTGTTTGCCTGAATGAATAAATCGTTCAAGAGCGTCAATGCATCCGGTTGTAAAAGCTGATTAGTATTCATATGTATAAGCTTTGTAGCGTCCGCGTGTACAGCATTCAGCCATCCTTGTACATTGTTAATATCCTGATCGATATGAATAGCTAATGCGCGTTGCTCCGGTGTTGCACCAGGAATTTGACTGATACTTTGCAGGTGACTTCCAATATGTGTCAGATATCCGGGCGGCTCCTGCATTGGATCAAATTCTAGTAAAGCAACGTGAGCGGCTGTTGGATCAATAAGTAGTTGACCCGCCTGTATATTTTGTATATTTGAGGGGATGTTTTCGGTCCGTACATATGTCGAACCATCGAGGTAGTCCAGAATGCGTGCCACTTGCCGCAGCATGAAGTCTGTACAAGATGGATTGGGGTGTACTATACACACTTTTTGCTGATCGCGTGCGCTTCCCGCCGCTTCTAGTATCTTTGTTGTATTTTTGAAGAGCCAGATGTCTAACCCTCCTGATAGCCCTGCCACTTTAAGTTTCGGGTCCTGAGAGAGTAGATGCTGTAAGTGGTCGAAGGTACTATAGTGCTTGGGGTCTGTTGGGTTAGGTGCTGTTGAAAAACTATCATTATACCGCCAGGTGCTTATATCGAGCGAAGGATTTGTAGGAGGTTGATTCGCATCCTCCTCTGTAACAAGAAAACGATTATAGCTGGCAAGAAGATTAGTATGCAATGCCCCACTATAGGTCATCGTCACACGTCCATGATTGAGAGGTAACGGTCCAAGGGCGAGGGCAGGAATATCGGTTTGGCTTTTGCTTGTCGTAAGCCACGCGTAATATTTCTTGCCGGGTTGAGGATTGCTAATATTTTGTAGATCAATTTGTAGCTTATCTGTTATGCCTTGATTGCTGTCTTTACTTATCAACCCGCTACTCACAAAAAATGCATGCCCCACTATGTTCGTCTGCGCAGCAGGTGTAGCGGTTTGAGAACGTGTAAAAAAAAGAAAGGTTGCGATGACCGAACTCAGTAGTGCGAGCAGCAGTACAGCCGTAAGTGCAATAAATAAATTTCGTCTCCTTTTAACCCCTACAGTGGGAGGAGACCCATTGAGTGCGCCAACAGCAACGCGCTCTACTGTCGCATTGTCTTTACTTTCAGCTTGCAAAAGTGTTTGCATATGCGAAACCGTTGGTGTTTCGGATAGTATTGGGGTGCTTGATGAAGAGACAGGTGGTGGTGGTAGTGAAGGTGTACTGCTACTAGCTACCACTGGTGGAATTTGAGATACCGCTTGCGCTTGAAATGATTGAGGAAGTGGACTAATAGACGTTGGGCTATTCATGGTATCAAAGCCACTAATGCCACTAAAAGAGGGTGGAGTAATGATGCCACGTGCGAGATTCGGCTGGACGACACTTTCTGGCATAGCTACATTTAATGCTTTCGCAACAGAGGCAACGAGAGCGGTCGCACTGGAGAAACGTGCCGAGGGTTCTTTCGCCAAACTCCGCATGATAACAGAGGTTAACGCTGGACGTATTTGAGGATTGATGAGCGAGGGAGCAGTTGGATCCCCATGAATATGCTGCATCAAGATATCATTAGTTGTCTCACCTTGAAAAGGCAATGCACCTGTACAGAGTTCGTAAAGGATAACCCCGAACGCATAAAGGTCGCTGCGCTCTGTTGCTGCATACCCTTGTGCCATCTCTGGCGCGATATAAGGAGCGTCATCAACGGGTAGTGTGCGTGGATCGCGTTGCAGATGCATCCCAAATTGCGTGAGCATTGGCTCACCGGGGAGCGATGGAACACTACGTCGCGTATCAAAAAGAATAGAGGTTGGCTTGAGCGCACCATGAAGCACTCTATGCTGGTGTGCATAATCAAGTGCGGTAGCTATAGGGGTCAATATACGGATAATTTCGGCGGAAGTCCCAATTTTTCCCGTATGTGCTGTTGCTGAGAGATATGTAAGTAGCGATGGGCCTTCTACATAATCCGTAACAACGTATGCCTCGTTGCCATCTTGCGCAACAAACGTTTCTTGTAGCTCAACGATATTTGAATGGTGCAGAGCTGCAATCGCTTGTGCTTCCATGTTGAAACGTGGAAGAAATTCACTGCTTGGATAGGCTTCGATTATTCTGAGCGCAACAATACGCTGCTGCTGCGTATCCAATGCTTTCCAGGTCCCATTCGTAGCGTTTTGGCCTAGACGCTCCTGGAGTTCATATTTGCCAAGGCGACGTTGATTCACGGTTACAGCCTCCTGGTTTTTCTTTTGTGGTCGAAACCAGCATGGTAGCAAAAGACTCTACCACTGATTATGTAGTATAATCTGTTCTCTGTCAATTAGAGTTTTGGATGTATAATACCAAAAATAGACAAAGCACTGCTTTCGGTGTTTTTGAAAAAGTGTTTTATCTGCAGGTAGACGTTGCAGAAGTGATTTTTTAGAGGACGATGTTGCAGTGGAGACATGTTAATTGTAGGGACCGATGTATCGCGTCCTTGTCGGCGATTGAAGAGGCTAAGAGGCA
>CAXUHF010000012.1:48629-70094 GCA_964250765.1 uncultured Ktedonobacteraceae bacterium
CCTTTTATGCGGGGCCGTGGGGGTTTTTCAACCCCCCCACGCCCCCCTTAAAATTGGGTCCCTACAGATATCGCCTCAATAAAAACCACGCTCCGATGACGACTCCAAGCAACGTTCCAGCAAGTAAAGCTATAATTAGTGTCGGTGATACTGCAAGACCTATAGTAGAATGCCGTGGTGCAGGGTCCATGGGAGGCGGGTAGAGACCTGTGATGATAAATTGTGGTGTGCCGCCGACGACAAATGTGGTGATGGTTTGATGTTCGGGTACATTGAGCATGCTCACCTGACCACTACTTAATGCGATGAAGCCAAGTTGCCCATCACTGGTAATGGCAATGGAGCGCGGAGAACTACGCAGAGGAAGCACACGTTCAGGTTCGTGAGGTGTTATCAGAGTTCCCATATGCACTGGTGAGAGTACATCTATCTGATTATGTTGCTGGTCGGGAACATATATCTGACCTGTAACGGCATCATAGTCCATTGGACCAAAGTTTCCTCCTGTGAGAAGTTGCGCGAACACCTGATACGATACCATATCTATTGCCACAACACTTCCCTGACGCGTAGTAACATACGCGGTCAAGCCACCAGGAAGACACAGAAAGCGTGGCCCACCTGGAATAGGAATGCGTTCTCTCTGCTGCTCTTGCTCTGTAATAACTGTTAGTGCAGTAGTGCCAGTAATCCATAATTGGCTACGAATTTCGTTATTAAAGACGACTGTTGTTACCGCTAGTCCATTCACATTTTCATCTGTTTGATACGTCTGCTGTACAGCACATGTCGCGGTATCAAGAACAGTAACGTCTGAACTTGCCTCACCTGCCACATAGAGTCGCGTACCATCAGCACTCAGTGCCAGTAACGTTGGATGTCCTGACACACTGCTTGTACAGAGTACATGCCCTGTACGTGCGGCAAGTTCAGAGACCTGTCCAAGGGTAGGTTGTGTCACATACAAAATACTCCCATCAAGACTCAACAATATCATACGAGGACTCCCAGCGACGGAAAAGTTGTGAAGCAGCTTTTGCTGTGCAATGTCGATCACCTGCACACCGCGACCAGCACCTGCAACATAAGCGAGGTTAGGTGCTCCACCATCTGCATGAACAGGAAAGGGTAGCAGTGTAAATAAGGCACATGCAAATAGTATAGTATAGCAATATTTGATGCATTTCACGATGTTCTCCAGCATTGTTCATTGCTAAAAGGGTGTAATAGAATTAGGCCCCTGCCAGACGTTTCGTATCCCGATTACTCCTTCAAAACCTCGTTGTTACAAATATTACTGGTATTCTCAATTATACTACTGGAAGAAGCTTGTTATTCTTTTCGTTCCATGCGTTAATATATAGGGAAAAATTTCTTTTCCTAAGAAATATGTGTATACTGCGTCTTACTAGTGTCTCAATGCTATTTTTACCGCAGTAAAGGGGGAAAAATTCATGCGCCACAATCGGTTATTTTTGTATTCAGCCGCTATTCTCGTTGCTCTTCTTGCCACTACTCTCTCATTGAGTGTGCAAGGTACAGCAGCATATGCTCACACAACACGACAAGCCTCATATCAAGCAACGTGCTCAGGGAATGGATGTGATAACCTTGATCCTGAACAGACGGGATGTGTGAACGGAGCATATACAGTAACATCTGTTGCTACTCCTGAGGAAGTCATTGAACTGCGCTATTCACCACAATGTGGTACAAATTGGTCACGCGTCGAAAGTAAGGGTAACAACAACGATGTTTATCTAGTACTGATACAGCGTATTGACGGCGTAGCTTATGGCACAAAAGGCTTGACGGGTCCGGTTGCATGGTCAAGAATGGTCTATGCACCGACTGTAAAAGCTCGTGCATGTGCCAGCATCAATGGTTCTGATGATATCTGTACAAAGTACGTTTAGACAACTGTAAGCAGTCAAATGTAGAGACAACCAAACGCACTGCGTTTGGTTGTCTCTACATTTGACTGCTGCAAAAGAAAGCGTTACACGAGTTGTATGCGGCGATCAATCATCGCCAGCGCGCCACTTGTAACACCCCACTTCTGTACAACCTTGGTATAGGTGCCATCTGCCTTCACTGCATTGAATGCTGATTGCAGAGGAGTCAGCATGGCAGTATCGCCCTTGCGTACCGCAATACCTTCCTGCGCAGCATTCACAACAGAGCCGCCAACCTCAAACTGTCCTGGGTTGAGTTTGTTAAAGTAGTCGGTTACAGGCGAGTCCTGGTATGTTGCAACTACACGTTTGTTGACAAGCAATTGTACAACATCGGTCTGGCTTGCAAGAATGGTCAGGTTAATAGCCTTCTTGCCCTTGTTGACACAATCTTTGCTGCCCGCCGTCAGGTCATCCTGCTCGACAGTTGCCTTCTGCACACCAACGTTTAGCCCACAAAGGTCGGCAACGCTTTTCAGGTTCATAGGATTACCTTTAGCGACAAGCAGTGACTCACCAGCATTAAAATACGGGATAAAATCGGCCTTTTTCTTGCGTTCATCGCTAATAGTTACGGCAGAAATGACGACATCGAAACGCTTGTTGTCGAGGTTGTCAATGATCGTGGTGAAGTCTGTCTTGACGATATTCGCCTTCAAGCCCATGCGCGCTGCCATCTCGGTAATCAAGTCTATATCGAAACCTGTATACTTGTTGGTTGTAGTATCCAAAAACTCCTGTGGTGGATAGGTCGTATCACTACCGACGGTAAGTGTGCCAGGAGTAATGAGATCAGTTGGGGCTGCGATGCTCGGCTTTACTGTTGCTGTTGGGCTACTTCCACCACCCGTGGAACTTGTGCTGCCACAGGCCGAGAACAAGAGCGACAAGGCCGTCAAAAGACCAAAGATAAGGACGGCAATGTGTCTTTTTGAGTGTGTAAGAGACTGCATGAAAAGGTGACCTCCTCTAGTACACAGGTATTACGGATATAGGTGGTATGCACAAGTATCCTAAACGATGCTACCACGGTGTGCGTTTACCTGATTGCTTAATATACGAAGATATATGCGGAAGTCTCACCAGATTATAAGGGTCTAATTACATAGGTTAGCGAATTACACATAAAAGGGTGTGCTAAAGCACACCCAACCCGTTCTCACTTGTATTACCACATTATTTGGATAATATGCATCACTACACTCTGCTACAATTGAACGCGTAGAGGATTTGATGGAACTGTTGCATATGTCAACATTCTCGATTGCCAACAGGGTGAAATAGAAGACTCCTACGATTCTTTATACTATAATAGCTGTACAGCAAGAACAGAACACATCTGAATGGAGCACCTATGCGTAAACACAGCGAACATACTTGGTATGAAGACGTGCGACAATACACTAAATTGCTTACCAGCATTAATAGTGTCAGCCCAGGAAAAGGAGAGTATCAAGTCTCAGAAGCAGTGCTCATGCTTCTTCATGAAGATATGGAAGAGAGAGCGTATACTCAGGTTGGGTTTGACTCAATTGAGAATGATCCATACGAGAGACAAAATGTGTATGCTTTTCTTAAGGGAAAAAGTCCAGCAACAATTGTACTCATGGGACATATTGACACCGTTGGCATACAGGACTACGGCGAGCTAGAGGCGGATGCCTGTAACCCCATTGCGCTCTGGGAAAAACGGCATCAGCTAGGGCCTACTCTGGCTGGTACAGACCTGAATGATTGGATGTTCGGGCGTGGCGCAGTCGATATGAAAAGCGGAGTTGCGGTCAATATTGCCCTTATGCACTACTTCGCGCACTATGCACCAGACATACCACTGTCGGTGCTCTTTTTAGCTACACCGGACGAGGAAAACGAGTCGGCAGGTGTATTGCAAGCGGTGCATTTGCTCACACACCTACGAGAGCAGTATCATCTCAACTATATTGGCGTCATCAATACAGATTGCACAACCGCTCAATACGCAGGCGACCCGCATCGCTATATTTACACTGGCACAGTTGGCAAACTCTTGCCTAGCTTCCTGTGCATTGGGCGCGAGTCACATGTGGGTACGCCCTTTCATGGGTTCGACGCAAACTTACTTGCCGCAGAACTCATCCACGACCTGAGTATGAACGATGAACTATGTGATGTTGTGGATGGACAAATCACAGCACCACCCGTGACACTACGAGCAACCGATCTCAAGACACACTATAATACACAACTACCGCTTACAGCCTACTTTTACCTCAATGTCTTGACCTTTACGACAACGCCAGAGATGTTGTTGGAACGCTTACGTCACTACTCAGAATCCTCGTTGACACAAGCACTGGCACGTATCGACAAGACCGAAGCGCACTGGCGAACAATCGGAGGTGTGCAAGAACAGAACGCACAGCCACGTACAGGCGTAGTGCTGACGTATGCAGAACTGTATCGAGAAATGGTCCAGCGTCTCGGAGAACAACAGGTAGCTCGTGAGTTGTCTACCGAATGGGAGCGACACCCTGCAACATTGGATACACGCGAACGTAGTCTGCATCTCGTACATAAGTTATGGACACTTAGTGGTAGACAAGGGCCAGCAGTTGTACTCTATTATTCTCCACCCTACTATCCGCACGTATCCGCTACACCAGGACCATTACAAGATGCACTCACAGAAGTTATCGCAACACACCCTGAGATTCCACTTGTGCAGCAACAATATTTTCCCTATCTCAGCGACCTCAGTTATTTACGCCTCGATGCCAATGTTGATTCCTCAGTTTTGAAGGCAAACATGCCCATTTGGAAAGAGCCAACGGCACAAGGAACACGTGGCTATTATCTGCCATTTCAGGCTATCGAGAAATTGAACATTCCCGTCGTGAATTTTGGAGTGTACGGGCAGGGAGCGCACCAGCGTAACGAGGCCGTGCTGATGTCTTATTCATTCGGCACATTACCGGAGTTGATTTGTGAGACAATCGAACGACTAGCGCGACGCCTCTAAGCATGTCACACCTTGCGCACCAACAAGCGCGCTATGCAGAGTGTGAGGAGGCAGAACCATACAATCGCCGGGGGTCAAGTCAATGTATTCCGCTTTGCCCTCGGCATTGACCTGCTCAGGCAGCACAAAGCGAATGGAGCCTTGCACACAATACAACACCTTCTTATACGAATGTGTATGCGCGGAATAGGCATAATGAGCGTCGTTTGACCATGTGTACGGAGAGAGTCCTTCATGCCGCATTAGTTCGCGCAACTCGTGTTCTGTAGGAGGTGTTTGCTTTTGCCAACGGTTAATTTGCATGCTTAGCCTTGTCTAATCTTATCCAGTTCTTCATACATATTGTCTGGAAGATCGCCCCACGCCCCTGCGGGGTCTTCCCAAGGCTCCTCAGAGGATGCCATTTGTGGAAGTTCTTTCATACGACCATGCGCAAAGGCTTCTTGCTCAAGTTCATTGATATAGTTCGCAATTTCTTCCTGCATCTCAGGCGGAAAATATTGCAAGTGTGGTAATACTTCTTGTAAGCGATCAATCATCATCGGCTTCTCAACTCCATGCTGTTTACTACTCTTTCTACAAGATAGTATAGCATAACAAGGATATTCTCATTGATATCTTTTCTTTATAAAGGTCAAGAATATGGTACACTTAGAGAAACGTTTGTTCTAAGTGTATCAGGAGTGTTATGTCTACCTTCACCTCCACATCGAATACGCAAGACCAGCTAGCAGTAGAGAGTCAGGACGAATATTTATTCGGCTGGGATAACACCCCTAGTATCGTCTCGGTGTGGGCTACACGTGATGGTCGTGCGCTTGTATGGCGACGTATGAAGGGACCGGACGGCGAACACGTGCAATGCACGGAAGAGCGTTTTCGTCCGTGGCTATTTGCCTCAACACTGGAAGACCTTAAACAGCTAGGACCTGCTCTTTTAGCATCAGATGCACCTGGAGCAAACAATGGACTTGTCAGTTATCGCGTCTTGGATGGTCCCGCCGATTCCTATCGCTATCTGCTTTCAGCACGCGACGGAAGTTTTCTTGAGCGTACTCTGTGTGCTGGTGCCTCGCGTCGTTTGGGTCGGAGAATTACCAGCCTCAATGATCTTACAAACGACTATTACCGAGTTGGTCCTGTTGAGCAATATCTTATGCTTACAGGGCGCGTCTACTTTCGAGGCTTAACATACAACGAACTTCACAGGTTGCAGTTTGACCTTGAGACAACCGCTCTTGATCCCCATCGGGGACGCATTTTCATGGTTGCGATTCGTGATAATCGCGGTCTCGCTACCACACTTGACGCTCCAACGCCCGACGATGAACCACGTCTAATTACAGAACTTTGTGCCCTTATTCGGCATCGCGACCCTGATATCATCGAGAACCACAATCTGTTCGGCTTTGATCTGCTCTTTCTGGAAGAACGCGCCTCTACATTGGGCGTACCCCTTGAACTAGGGCGTAAAGGGGGTCCAGCACGATTAGAACGGCGCGAAGAGACGCTAGCGATTGGGCCAGAAGCACGGAAACGTGTGCGCTATAGCGTCGCGGGGCGAGAACTGATTGATACACTTGATTCTGTACGGCGACACGATTTTGTGGTGCGTGACATGCCGGGGCATCGTCTCAAAGAGGTGGCGCGCTACTTTAGTGTTGCCTCGCCCGAACGTGTCTATATCGAGGGTTCGGCGATTTTTGACACCTATCGACGAGACCCAGACCTTGTGAAACACTACGCACTTGACGACGTGAACGAGGTCGATGGTCTGTCACAACGGTTACAGGGAGCACCATTCGCGCTAGCGAGTATGGCACCTCGTCGTTATGAACGGCTCGCATCAGCAGGGCCAGCAATGGGCATTCTTGAACCAATACTTGTACGCGCCTATCTCCGTGCGGGTGCAGCACTCCCTCGACAAGCAGGCAAAAGCACAAGCGGCGAGATGCATGAAGGCGGAGCCGCTTATCTATTAGCAACAGGCGTCGCGGAGCAGGTTGTCAAAGCTGACGTGGCCTCGCTTTATCCTTCGTTGATGCGTACCTTCAAAATTGGACCAGAGTGTGATCGCTTAGGCGTACTGTTACATGTGCTCGGCCTTTTAACAGACCTGCGATTGTCTCATAAAGCAGCGACACGTATAGCTCCTCCAGACTCAGTTGAAGCCAATTCTCATAACGCAACACAGGCCGCGATGAAGATACTGATTAATGCAGCGTATGGCTACATGGGTGCAGGTACGATGGCACTCTTCGCCGATAGTCAGGCGGCTGATGAGGTGACACGGCGTGGACGTGCCGTTCTCGCCCAAGTCCTGGAAGCGTTACGCATACGGGGCATGGCGTTAATTGAGGCCGACACCGATGGCGTGTATTTCTCGGTACCAACGGGCTGGACAGAGGCACAAGAACGGGCCGTTGTCGAGGAGATTGGAGCCGAATTGCCAGCAGGGATTCGCCTGGAATACGAGGGACGTTATCGTGCTATGCTCAGCCATGAGGTCAAGAATTACGCACTTCTGACCTATGAAAATAGATTGGTTGTGCACGGTGTCGCGCTACGTTCAAGTCGCGCCGAGCCATTTGGAGAACGCTTTCTACGTCAGGCATTGCAGTGTGCTATGACGGGCGATACACCAGGAGTACGGCAAGCATACGTCGATATGGCAGTCTCGCTACGCACTCGCGCCTTGTCAGCATCGGACGTAGGAGCACGGGTGCGCCTCTCAAAAACGCCTGAAGCGTATAACGCCTCTCGTACCACACATCCAGAACCACAATACGAGGCATTGTTGAATGCTGGTCGTACACGGTGGTTCCCTGGTGAGCGTGTGCGCTTCTATCGCTCACAGGCGAAAAAATATGTCTGGTTGCCAGAGGAGACCGAAGAGGCCGCCATCGGCAATGATTGGAACGAGAAAGAAAACGAAGGCGAAAACATAGAGACATCCTCGCTCCGTGAAGAGGTGGCGAACCGCCGGGACTATGATGTTGACCATTATCTGCGTGTGCTTATCACCTCCTATGCAGCACGTTTGCGTAAAGCCTTCACCCCCGATGACTATAACCAGCTTTTCCGTGAAGAGGAACAGCCAGGATTATTTGACATGCCAATAGAGAATATTCAGCCGCGTTGGATTCGAGCGTAGTTCAGATAATCGTAGGGACCGATGTATCGCGTCCGCGTCGGCGAGTGGTTGCCGACGCGGCCGCGATACATCGGGCCCGACAAAAACCGTATCCAAATTACTCTCTGCTTATTTATATGGCGTGACATCCGCGCATGGAGTCGCGGTAGAGACGTAGATAGACCCCCAATCATCCTGTGGGATAAAGCTTTGCGCGTTATCTTTGATACCAACAACACAGGGTTTACGCACGAAATCGTATGTAAATTGAAATCTAGGTATCCAAGCCACGTCATTGACAAGATTCTGCTCTGCCTGGTTGTATTGCTGGATACGGCTTGTTGGGTCAGGATTGCCATCAGCCTGCTCCATCAATTGCTGATTGGTCTGCTCCTCTGCAGCAAACGGTGTTTTGTTCTGCCCATAGTTCAAGCCATTTTTCGATGAGCCTTTCCCAAAAATCAGTGTCAACCAATCTTGTGGGTCGGGATAGTCGGCACTCCAGTACAGTTCCCACATCTGTAAACCGTTAGGATTATTCACTGAATTGCTACGTTCAGATAGCAATTTTGCCTGGTCTATATCATCAATGCGCACATTTACGCCCAGAACATCCTTCCACATTTGCTGGGCAACCGCGAATTCATTGCGCGCGTCTGCCGCTCCCTGTGAAGAGGTGGTAAGCGTAACTGTAGGGAACGTGGCGAGTGTCAAGCCTTCCTCTTGTAAACCCTGTTGGAAAAGCTGCTTTGCAAGTTGGGGATTACCACTCGTACTCTTTGTGCCGAGCGGCCCAGTCAAGTTTGGATTATAGCCTGGCATTCCAGTCGGTATGATATGGTTGGTAGCGATAACAGTATCCTTGTAGATACTGTGCGCAATCTGGTCTTTGTTTAACGCGAGTGCGAATGCCTGACGTATTTTGAGATTGTCAAACGGTTTGATCAGGTAGTTCATCGTGTAGAAATGGAGTTCAAGTAACGGCACCTGATGAAATTGTCCTCCAGCAAGTGTCTTCGCCTGTACTGATTGTGCCGACGACACGGGTGCTTGATCAACCTGCTCGGCCTGATATGCCTTAAAGGTTGTGTCATTCTTATCATAGATAGGTATGACAACCTTTTTTACCTGTGGCTGCGGTCCAAAGTAGTTCGGATTGGGAATGAAATCAACCTCTTTACCTTGAGCATACTTCTGCACTTTGAAGGGACCATCACCGCCGATACCCTCACTTAGATGGTCCGCGAAGTTGTTGCCGTACTTGTCGATCATACTTTTCTCTATGACATAAGATGTTTGGTATGTCAATGTTTGCAAGAAATAGGCGGCTTTTTTGTTCGTAATCAGAACAACCGTTTGCGGATCGGGTGTCAGGATACTATCGTTGATCAGCGTTTTCACTTGCCCCGCGTTGCGTTTGTCCGAGTCCTTGAGCAGACCAAGATAAAGAGGTGCAACAGGTGAGTTGAGGCTTGGCTCAAGTGCACGGTCAATGCTGTACGCCACATTCGCCGAGGTAAGCGGTGTTCCATCGCTGAATTTCAGATTTGGCTTGAGTTTGAATGTCCATGTGAGACCATCCGATCCTAGAGAATGTGAGGCGGCAAGTTCATCTCGCACTTGCAAATTGTCGTCGAGCTGTACAAGACCCGTATATATCATGTTATCAACTGTAATGGCGGAGGGTTCAGTAGCAAGCGCAGGGTCAAATGTCGCAATGTCTGAATACCCGCTGAGTGGAAGGACGAGAATTTGCTTATCTGCCGAAGCCTTTACCACCGCTTGCGATGTTTGGTTATTACTACCACCACCACATGCAGCCACCAGCAAGGCGACAAGACTAAGGAGAATGAACAGAACTGTTTGTGGACTTCGCATACTTCGTTGCATAGAGGATTCCTCTCTCGTGACAAACCTAAGAAACCTTCTTATGCCTGTCAAGTGTAACATATTTAAATCATTCTTGCAAATTATTGTCATAATAACAAAATGTTATTATTTACATTTATTATTTTCATCTACACGCTTGTTGCTCCATACGCGAATATGCGCTACAATAGCTTGCGGTGCAGTCACTTTAACGAAGCGTGAGGTAATGTTGCAAGTTGAATACTACTCAAGAGACACTCAAACAATACTTTGGACATGATGCGTTTTTACCAGGGCAACAGGATGTCGTCGAGCAGATGCTGGCGGGACGCGATGCCCTTATTCTTATGCCGACAGGTGGCGGAAAATCGTTGACCTATCAGCTACCCGCTCTGATGCTACCAGGAATCACAGTTGTTATTTCTCCCTTGATCGCGTTAATGCAAGATCAGGTTGACCGCTTACAAGCCAACGGCATTGCGGCAACCTTTATTAATAGTACGCTTGGTTCTGTCGAACGCTCACAGCGTGAACGCGCATTGCTCAACGGAGAACTCAAATTGGTCTACGTGGCACCTGAACGCTTGATGAGCGAGAGCTTCTTAACGCTGCTAGAGCATGTACATGAGAACATCGGCATTTCATTGATGGCGGTCGATGAGGCACACTGTGTCAGCGAGTGGGGTCACGATTTCCGACCAGAGTACCGACAAATCGGCAGAATGCGCGACCACTTTCCTACGGTACCTATGCAAGCGTTGACGGCAACCGCAACCGAACGTGTGCGCGAGGACATTCTCACTCAGCTTCGACTACGTGACCCGCACATCCACGTCGCCAGCTTTAACCGTCCCAACCTCACCTACGAGGTGCGTCAGAAGAGCAAAGCATCTTATGGCGAACTGGTCGAGTTTTTACGCGGCATGCCTGATGCACCCGTCATCATTTATTGTCAGAGTCGCAAAAGCGTTGACATGATCAGTGAAGCTTTACAACGTGACGGTATTCGCGCCTTGCCCTATCATGCAGGGATGACAAACGACCAGCGTGCGGAAAATCAGTCACGCTTCATTCGTGACGATGTGGCTGTTCTCGTGGCAACCATTGCCTTTGGTATGGGCATCGGCAAGCCGGATGTACGCGCCGTTATTCACTATGACCTACCCCGCAGTCTTGAAGGCTACTACCAGGAGTCGGGCCGTGCTGGACGCGATGGACAGCCAGCGCAATGCATCCTGTATTTCAACTATGGAGACCGCATCAAAGTTGAATTTATCATCGACCAGAAGCCAAGTGAGCAAGAACAGCTTATCGCACGCCAACAACTCAATCAAGTTACGGCTTACTGTGATAGTCGTGATTGTCGTCGGCGCATTCTATTAGGCTATTTCGGCGAGCTATGGCAAGAAGAGAACTGTGGCAACTGTGATAATTGCTTGCGCTCCCTTGCTCCTGTCGAAATGGAAGACCGCACAATTGATGCTCAGAAGTTCCTTTCGTGTGTTGGTCGTACAGAACAACGCTTCGGCATGACGCACATCATCGACGTGCTACGTGGCGCGAATACGAAGCGCATTCGTGACTTTCATCATGATACGCTCTCTACCTATGGCATTGGGAAGGAATATAGCATCGAGGAGTGGAAGCGGCTAGGTCATGCCTTACTACAACAAGGGTTTCTGGATGTTGCCACCGAGTTTTCTATTCTGCGATTGAACGCACGTTCACGCGAAATTCTGCGTAAACAATGTACTTTTGCAATGCCCATGATTGTGAAAGAGGAGAAGGTCAAAGCCGAGCAAGATGTGCTCGATCCACAGAGTGCGCGACTTTTTCAACACTTGCGTAACCTACGCAAACAGATCGCAGACGAACAGGGTGTACCGCCTTATGTTATTCTCTCTGATACCGCGCTGCGTGAAATGGCACAGCAACGTCCACAGACACGTGAGCATTTCGCTAATATTTCGGGTGTTGGTAGCAGCAAGCTCGCAGCTTACTTCACAACGTTTACAGAGGAAATAGCTAGCTACTGCGAACTTCACAACATTCCAATGAAGCTAGCACCATCTGTTGTGCGTAAAAAAAGTATAGCTGACAAACTTCCCCCTGTCCAAGTACCTCATTCACGTCTACAAACCTTAACTCTATATGAGCAGGGACACAGTATCGAAGAGATTGCCGAAGAGCGCAACCTGACGCAAAGCACAATTGTCAATCATCTCGCCGAACTGATTGAGATGGGTGAGTCTATAGATGTTGTCCCCTTGATACCAGAGGGACACCATCAAAATATCGTGGACGCGATAGAGCAACTTGGAGATGGCGCACTACGCCCCCTCAAAGATTTTCTAGGTGACGAGTATTCGTTCGATGAAATTCGTCTGGTGCGTGCAGTGATGAGAAAGGGAATGTGATACATTACTGGTGTTAAGCTCTCGATAGCTATTATTTTAGAAAGGCGATACTCATGACCTCAGTACCATCATCAGCACTTGCGCATCAAAGTGCAAGCGACCAGTATACACCAAAGAAAGAAGATAAGTTCAGTTTTGGTCTGTGGACGGTTGGCAATCGTGGGCGCGACCCATTCGGCGAATTTGTACGACCCGCACTTGACCCTGTATATAGTGTGCAGCAACTCGCTAAGTTGGGCGCGTGGGGCATCAACTTTCATGATAATGATCTTGTACCGTTTGACGCCACTGCTACGGAACGGGACCGCATTGTGAGCGAGTTCAAAAAGGCATTATCCGATAATGGTATGATTGTGCCAATGGCAACCACCAACCTCTTTTTTCATCCTATTTTTAAGGATGGTGCCTTCACATCGGTTGATCCAGCGGTAAGAGCCTTTGCGCTACAGAAGACATTGAACGCGATTGACCTGGGTGCCGAACTTGGTGCCTCAACCTATGTCTTCTGGGGTGGACGTGAAGGCGTCGATGCGGAAGCCAGTAAAGACCCCGTGATTGCACTCAAACGTATGCGTGATGCAATCAACTTTGCGTCACAGTACGTGCTCGACAAAGGCTATAAAATGCGGATCGCGCTTGAACCAAAGCCAAACGAGCCACGTTCCGACACTTATCTACCAACAATTGGGCACATGCTCGCCTTCATCTACACGCTCGATCATCCCGATATGGTTGGTGTCAATCCAGAGGTAGCACATGAGCATATGTCAGGTCTTAACTTTGTACACGGCGTGGCACAAGCACTCGAAGCGGGCAAACTATTTCATATCGACCTCAACGATCAGAAGGGACCGCGCTTCGACCAGGATTTCCGTTTTGGTAGTGAAAACATTAAGGAAGCTTTTTTCCTGGTGAAGTTGCTCGAAGACCAGAAATACGATGGGCCGCGCCACTACGACGCACACTCCTATCGTACCGAGGACGAGGCAGGAGTGTGGGACTTCGCACTCGGCTGTATGCGTACATACAACATGCTCAAAGAAAAAGCTCGCCGTTTCAATGCAGACCCAGAGATTCAGGCATTGCTCACAGAGATTAATAGTGGCGACCAAGCCTACGGCGGCCTACTAAGTGGTTATAGCGCGGATACTGTAAGCAAGCTCAAGGCAACGACATTTGATGTTGATAAGCTGGCACAACGCGGCTACCGCTATGAAAAGCTCGATCAGTTAACGATTGAACTTATTCTTGGAGTGCGGTAACACAATTTCGTATAAAACACATACTGTAGGGGTCTAATTCATTACACTCTGTTGGCATACACAGATGTTAGAGGACATGATAGAAGTTTTAACATCCTCTAACATGGTCATTTGCTAGCAGGGTGTAATGAATTAGACCCCTACATCTCGTAAATATACAAAAGTACACAAATATTGACATGCCTTTCCACTATGATTATACTGTATCCACTATCTGGAAAGGGAAACTATGTCATGGATATACACCCAGATTTACATAAGTACTATACACAACATAATAACGTTATAAGCCCAGAGCAGGAAGCAATTATCACACACGAACGAGGACCACTTCTGGTAATTGCAGGTCCTGGTTCTGGAAAAACTTATAGCCTCACGCTTCTCGCAATGAATTTACTTCTTCACGGCTATGCAAATCCTTCTGAATTTATTCTTTGTACCTATACGGAAAAGTCTGCATTTGAAATACAGGCTCGCCTTACCCAGATAGCATGCGAGGTGAACTTTAATCAAGACCTCTCGCACATGCGTATTGATACTATTCATGGCATATGTACCCGTATTATTGCAGAGCATGTGCAAGACACACCATTGGGAAATGGTTATGAAACGCTCGATCAATTTCCACAGCAGTTGCTCATCTTTGAGCAACTTGAAGAGCTTTGTGATGCAACAGCACTAAGCGTGTTTCGAGAGCGTTGGGGAACTCGCTGGAAGATTGCAAAGGGACTACAATTCTGTTTCGATAGAATCGTTGACGAACTGATTATTGACGATCTCAAACATGCTCATCCTTTTGTAAGTAAAGAGTATTCTCAGCAAACCAGCGAATTTTTGCAGAGTATTACACGTAGTTACCTTGCCTATCAACGTATGCTAGGAAAGATACATACTGTTGATTTTGCCCACCTACAAAAAATTGTCTACAACTTGCTTAATGATCCGCAGAAATCAACGCATATCACGCAAGGGATAAAGTATGTCCTGGTTGACGAATACCAGGACACGAACTATATTCAGGAGCAAATTCTGTTAAGGCTTGCCTCCACAACTGGAAATCTCTGCGTTGTTGGTGACGAAGATCAAGCCTTGTACCGCTTTCGTGGCGCGACTGTGCGCAATATTCTCGAATTTACAAAGACATGCGAAGCGCAGAAGACTTTTCCACCTTGTAAAACAGTGCAACTTACTACCAACTATCGTTCTCACCCTAAAATCATTGATATATGTAATGACTGGATGAGTAGGACAGATTGGCATAATTCAAGTGGTACAGCGTTTCGCACTGAAAAAATGATTAAGCCTCCTTTCAATAAGACATTACATAAACTTTATAACACATACTCAGCAGTACTTACTATAAGCGAGGAAAGCATCGAGCGCGAGGCATATCAATTTGCGGACTTTGTTGAGACGCTCAGAACACAAGGAGTCATTGCTGACTATAGCCACGTTGCATTGCTATTACATAGCGTGAAGCCATATTTAAGTGGTGCCTATATAAAGGCGTTACAAGACAGAAATATTCCATCTTTCTGTCCACGTGCGCGAACATATTTTGAACAGGACGAAGTGCGTTTGATGTTTGGATGTTTTGCTCAGCTTCTTGACTACGAGGAGCAACACAATAACGAAGAACTAGACGATGAAACGATTCTATTGTTTATACGCGAATGTCAGGAAATGCTACAGGACGTATGCCTTGTACTCCCAGAATTGGTGCAAGAGTTAGAGGTTCTTCATACATATATTTCGCAGCAAACCGATCTGCATAACATAGTTTCGTATTGTTTTTATCGTCTACTCGCCCTTGACCCATTTCTAACTGCAATGCAAGAACCGTTCAAGATGGATGCATTAATCGAGTTATCACAGATGATAGGAACATTTCAGCAATGCTATTCTATGAGAACAAGAGAAAAGGTACAAGAAAAGTTTTTTCATAGCTTCCTACGTCTTCTACACACTGAAGGAGTGAACCAATGTGAAAATCCTCAGCAGATGCCACTCGTTGGACATGTGCAAATCATGACAGTTCACCAGGCAAAAGGGCTTGAGTTTCCAGTGGTGATTTTAGGTCGCTTGGACAAACCGTTACCACAAACGCGGAACGAGGATCGGGAGTTGAAACACTTTTATCATAAACAACCACCGTTTGAGCCGGATAATCGTGCTCCGGGTTTTGATCTAGCTCGTAACTATTATGTAGCCTTTTCTCGTGCCGAGCATATTCTGGTCTTAAGTGCAGGTAAGCAACCTAATAGACATATTGCACCACTTTTCAAAACACTTCCATGTTATACTTCTGCTACTAAGGCATTGCTTCCGATAACTCTGCCTTCAAAACGTGAGGGTAAGCCTCATAAATGACGGTATAGCTTCACACAAGATATTACAACTTACGAGACATGTCCAAGACGCTACGAGTATTTTCATGAGCATGGTTTCCAGGTATTCCAGTCAAACGATTTTTTTATTGGTCAAGCTGTGCACCAAACGCTGGAAAATATTCATCGCACAGTTTGTAAAGGGCAGTTTGACTCACTACATTCTGATACAATTTCCACTATGTTTGAGAAAGTCGTGGCTTGCTTGGAACAACGGAATCTAGGTGTTAAAAAGGGTGATAAAGAGGAGGCATTGAGGCAAGTTCTCAACTACTTCCAGCAGAATCAGCGAGAATTGCAGCATGTCGAGCGAGCAGAGGTACCGATATCATTTGAGAAGGATGAGTATATTTTGACAGGTCAGATAGACCTGCTTATGCGTGTGAAGGGGGGATTACACCTCCTCGACTTCAAAACGGGGCAGAAGCAGCATCAGACGCTAGAGCAACTGGAAGCCTATGAACGCCAGTTATGTACCTATGCGCATATTATTGAGCAGCGTGGTGAAGAATTACCCGAACGTCTCTTTATCTACTGGACAGGCGAAGAACGGAGACAGGACGCCTTGATGGAAGTCTTCTATGAACCCGAAGAGGCGAAGCGCGCAGGTCATCATTTCGATACAATTGTTGCCAATATTCACAGGAAAGAGTTTACGGCTACACCTGGGCCAAAAGTTTGTATCACATGTGACCTGCGTAGTCTATGTATGAAAGATGGGATACTGTAGCTTCCTTTTGTTTGCAATTTATGTGATACACTCAATACAGCGTAGTATATTCACATAAGGAACCACATGAAAACCATCACTCCCGAAGACAAGCAATCTCTGTCCTCATTCCTCTTTTCGCCACCTATCCTGCTCGCTTTTTTCTGTTTTATCTTGATTGGGATAAGTAGTGGAGCACCCGGTGTGTTGTTGCCGAGCTTAAGCACATACTACCATGTAAACAATGCAACAATCGGCTTACTATTTCTGGTTTCATCTATTGGATATTTTCTTTCGGCATTTGCGAGTGGTATCCTGGTAGAGCGTTTAGGCATGCGCGGCTTTCTTTTGGTGGGAGCAGGTGCGTTTCTGCTTGGTACATTTGGTTTTGGTTTGGAACCGCCCTTTGCAGTGATACTACTCACCCGCCTCTCGGTCGGTCTTGGTGTAGGAATGATCGAGACTGGCTTAAATATCTATATATCAGCTTTGCCTCGCAGTGCTTCATTGCTCAACTATTTACACGCATTCTACGGTGTAGGTGCGTTGATTGGTCCCGTTGTTGCCAGTACAATTCTGGTTCTCAACTGGGGCTGGAATAACACATATTTCATTATGGGGATTTTAGGAGTCCCTATGCTCCTCGGCTTCTGGCTTCTTTTTAGACATACATCCGCCACAACTTCGCAGGCACAAGACGAGCAAAAGAGCAAAGGGGATAACACACTTAGTGCTACGCTCAAACTTGGCGTGGTGTGGATAGCCTCGCTTTTTCTGCTCTTTTACGTTGGAGTTGAAGTAAGTTTAGGCAACTGGACCTACACATTTTTACTTGAAGATAGACATCAAAATGCGTTCTTGAGTGGTTGGATTGTCAGCGGCTACTGGTTTGGTCTGACAATGGGACGCTTCGTGCTGCAAACTTTAGCAGAACGTTTCAAAATAAGTGATACAACGCTTGTCTACGTATGTATGGCTGTCGTCATTCTCGCTCTTCTGTTGATCTGGTTTCTTCCGTTACAAATCGTGATGGTCGTCGGCTTCTGTCTGATAGGTTTTGGCCTGGGTCCTATTTATCCACTCACGGTTGCCTTGACGCCAAAGCTCGTACCAGCCCGTATCGCACCCAGCGCAATCGGCTTTCTCGTTAGCGTCAGCATTATCGGGCTGGCGGTGTTTCCGTGGACCGCGGGTATTCTCTCACAAAACGTCGGCATCTGGTCGCTCTTACCATACAACGTTGCGCTTATGGTTGTCGCTATTGCTCTGTGGTGGATGCTGTTTCGTGGTAATAGAGAAGGCGCAGGTGTTAAAGGTCAAGCGCAGGTAGACCATGCATTCCCAGTATCAGAGAAAGTTCTCCCCCATGATGCAGGTCATGTTCGAGAAGATGCCAGATAATCCACTGTCGTGAACGCTGCCTAGGTTTATCTGTTTGATCTCCTGGCCTCTGGAATCCCTGCTCAAGGTCGGCAGGAGTCCAGGAGGTGAGCGCATCTTGAATCATGTGCCATGTAGACTCAAGTCCTGTGACCAATTCGGTGGCGGAACGTGCAGGCATTCCTTCTTCGTCCCATTTTTCGAGTGGAACAAGTTCTGCACTTCCCGCACCCATCCACGTATGAAACCACCAGACACGTGTAGCGATGATGTGTGCAGCAAGCATACCAGCAGACCATAAATGCGATGCAGGACGTAAAGCGAGCTGTTCAGATGTAAGTGGAGTAACGGCAGTAACGAGCAACTGTTGGTAGACATCCCAGCCTTTGTAGAAAGTTGCTAACGTGAGATTGTTTTGAGTCATGGACGTTTCTCCTTTAGCTTATTTTCCTGTAGTGTACTATAGAAAGCGGTTAGGACACGTCCTATTTAGGAGATTGTCGGCGTTTGGTAAAAAGAAAACGTAAGCGTATAAATGGTATAATATATACATGCCAAATAACTTGCTAGATATAAGCACCATCTACTATGAACCCTCCGTTCTTACTTATCCACGAGGGCAAGAGATATTCAATAACTACCCCTATGTCGAACGTATCGAAGTAGCGTCACACTGGAATATACCCGAACTACATAGAAATGAAGACCTTGTTGAGGATTGGAATAAGGTCAAGCGCAACGTACTTGTACTCGGCGTTAAGAAAACAGTGAAATGTACGCCATTCTACCGTAGTTGTGATTTTATCGCTCCATCGCATGCAAATGGTTGTGCAATGGCTTGCGTCTACTGTGTAGCTTCTGGCACACTCATCTCTACACCTCAGGGGCAGATACCTATAGAGCAAATACAAGCAGGTCATGAAATATTTGCTTATGACAGTTCGTCGCAACAGATAGTAGTAGCTAACGCATCTTATCTTGCTTCCAGAAATGTTGATGAGGTGTTAGAAATCCATGTTGGAGATAGAATACTTCATGCTACAGCAGAGCACCCTATTATGACAAATAAGGATTGGGTACAAGCAGAGGAGTTAACTCAAGGTGACGAGCTTCTGTGTAGTGCTTTTACTAATAATGAATTAACATACGCGAAGATAACAAGTATTCGCTATATTAATAGACCAACTACAGTCTACAACTTTCACGTTCCAGGACCAGAGTCATATATAGCAAATGGTATTGTGACACATAATTGCTATGTGGCTCGTCGCAAGGGCTTTGCCAACCCCATCACCACGTTTGTCAATATTGAGCAGATATGTGCCTCGATTGAGAAGCATGCGAACAAGCAAGGTATAAAGTGGGAGCCATCACAGGCCGATCCGTCGTTGTGGGTCTATGAGATTGGCACGAATAATGATTGTTCCGTCGATGCTACAATTAGCAACAACGTAAAAGATTTAGTAGGTTTGTTTCGTGCCCTACCAAACGCGAAGATGACGTTTGCGACAAAATATGTCAACCGCGAAATGCTGACCTATGATCCACAAGGAAAGTCTCGTATCCGTTTTAGCCTTATGCCACAGTCTATCGCAAAAGTGGTGGATGTGCGTACCGCCCCCATTGCTGACCGCATTGCTGCTATGAACGACTTCTTTGCGGCTGGCTACGAGGTCAACATCAACTTTGGTCCTATCATCTATTATGATACATGGCTAGAAGACTATAAGAAGTTGTTTGAGGAGATAGACGATGTGTTGTCGTCTGAATTGAAGGCTCAGTTACAGGCCGAGGTGATTTTTCTGACGCATAACGAGCAGTTGCACGAGGTTAACCTGCAATGGCACACAAAAGCGGAAGAATTCTTGTGGCGTCCAGACATGCAAGAGCAAAAGGTGTCGCAAGCAGGTGGCGATAACCTGCGTTATAAGCTGTCGATCAAGCGTGGCCTTGTGGACTCGTTTTGTGCTCTGTTACGGAAGGAACTTCCCTACTGCACTATTCGCTATGCGTTTTAAGAGTTTGAGGGAGTCAAAAAAGCGGTCAAAAAATGCTTGACACGGGTAGTGCTTTTCTGTATACTAGGCACATCAGATTGCTTTTATAAGTGGTCTGAGTGAAGCATACTAGGAGGAGTCGCATAGTGGCCTAGTGCGCTCGTTTGCTAAATGAGTGAGGCATCCCCTCCGTGAGTTCGAATCTCACCTCCTCCGCCACATAGCACAGTATATGTAAAAACGCCTAAACGTTTAAGTGTTTAGGCGTTTTTGTTTTCTTTTAATCAGATTCCTCTTCAACCAACTCGGTAATTTCCACATTCAGTGTTCGAGCAATTTTAGTGAGTACCTCATAAGTTACTTTCCTATACGGGTCATGCCATATACCACTCATCGTTCTGCTATTTACATCAGAGGCACGTTGTAACTTAGCTTGAGTCCAGCCTTGTTGCTCCGCTATCTCTCGTACCTTGAGTCGCTGCTTCATCTCACAATCCTCTCAGATTTTCTGCTTAGTCTAACATAACTTGACACTACCTGTAAATGCACATTACACTAGTATACATTAGTAATTACTTATGCGTTTAACCTGTAAAAGTCTGTTATGTCAGTAAAGAGCATTGTATATGGCAATCGAGATCAAGCTAGAAGCCCCCGTACTTATATCAGAAGACAGAAAGATCTCAACCACCATGACCATTTCATCAAGCGTAAATACCTTTGTTCAGATTACTAATGCTGACTTTCAAGCAGGTTTTGAAGAAAAGGCATAAATTATGAGGGATACATCGCAACAGGGGTTAATTTCCCATACTGCCGTTTTGAACCGACTTGTGCAATTGGGGTTTGAGGTGTTGCTGCCTTGGGCAGATCACCTTGGATATGATATGGCGTACTACATTGAAACTACAGAACGAAGCTTCGGCTTCTTTGTCCATAATGAGACGTATCTTGTTCGTATTCAGGTAAAGACAGGGCGACTCTCGAAAGATGGAGCTTATCTTGTATTCAATACCTCGACCGTCTCTCCAAGAAAAAATGGCATAAATAGAAAGTCTGGATATAAGGGGAAGGCAGAATATTTTGCCGTGTACAGTCCTGACACAGGTAAAATTTACAAGGTTACGGTTGATGAAGCACCTGTTGGGGACATGAATCTGCGGTTCAAGACGATGGGAATTATGCGTGGTGGAAGACACCATAACTACAATGTACCATATTCACAAGAAATTGCCGATAAGTATACATGGGCAGAAGACTATGAGATGTAGAAGACAAAATAGGCAAGCGTATTTTCGGTAGTATCAGGGCTTTCCAATTCTCCCCAAGGAGGTGAAAAAGAAGAGATTTTCTTGTAG
>CAXUHF010000013.1:0-19918 GCA_964250765.1 uncultured Ktedonobacteraceae bacterium
ACTACAGTAGCGATGCTGTTGTCATTGCACCACGACCGTCAGGTTCATCCCAGGATGGATGGTACAGTAGAGTTTAAACACACCGACAACAGGAAAAGGACCAAGCGTCTCTGAGCCATTCCCGTTGAGCTGCACATCCTTGACCACAGGTGTGCCAGGCTCAGTGATCGGCTTCGCCGTGCCATTGTCCCACATTCCATTCGCTATACTATGCGGCGTGACCGTATCAGCCACCAATGTAACGCTCTCTCCTTTTTTTATTCTAACAAGTGATGGGACAAATATGGTATCACTTGTATGAACGCTATTTTGAGTATAAGGAGTGCTGGAAGAACTTTGTGTGCCGGAGTTTATGCTAGCACAGGCAACAAGTAAGACAAGAAGTGTACTACTGAAGAGCAGTGAGAGAAACAGTTTTTTAGACACTCTCTCTCCTCGAAAAAGATGACTCACGCTTGTTTTTCTCTTTTCTGATACGCTCCCTGTTGTACCAATTTCATGGCACGCCGTGCTACATAAATGGTGAGCCAGAACATAATTACCGCATTAACGGGATGGAGGGCTGCTACAACACTTACAGGGAGATACACAAACACATATTGCAGGACAATCTGAACTTCTAATAAGAGGCTGAACCAGACTAATGCATGTCGGGTACGACCCAACAATGCGAGGATCATCAGCAGCAGTGGGAGAGATTCAAAGTACACAACAAATGTCTTATGGAACGTCCAGTAGGTGGGTGAAGCAAAAATACTGAGTCCAGCCAGAAAGACTTGAATCAGAATACACAGGGCCAGCAGGTAGGCAGCAATCACAAAAAGCACGCGCATGCTGTGCGCGAACGAACTAATCGGCTTCTTCGTTACTGAGGTTGTGACCATAGAGCAACTCCTTTTCTTTACCATTTCTTCGCAGAATGGCGTCGTTTGTAAATGTAAGAGTGATGAGAAACGCAAGACGAAAGGCTCCAAAACAAGCGGACGTTTGGTATATACAAGGATATCTGCTTTTCCATAGAGAGGCTATTCATCGCACTCCTATAGTGAATACTCAAACGGCTGTCGATGTAGAAAGTATACCTGTCGTCGAGAGTGTTTGTGATGAGTCCACAGACGGGTAGAGGGGGGACTTAAGAAGGGTTTTCTGAATATGAGTCCAAATGTGGTCTCAGTTTCGTTCCTCGTTGGCACATCGGTACTTGCAAGGAAGAAGAAAAACGGCTCACTATCGTCGGCAATTCTTCTTCTGTCCAAGTCCTTCGCGGCCCGTGGCGGCTTATGGAGCGTTCCCCTAAGGAGATGCAATCATGAACACGGTTGCATCTCCTTAGGGGAACGCTCCATAAGCCGCCGATACAACACATACTGCTAAAAGTCTTCCAGACTTACTTTGCCAATCATGGTTCCCTTTTCCACCAGTTCGTGTGCTTTGCGCAGGTTGGCAGCAGTAATCGGCGAGATCCTGGTGGTGAGTGTGGTCTGGATATTGCCCGCATCGACTAGACCCGCTACCGTATTCAGCAACCGATGCTGCTCGATCATATCGGCCGTGTGGTACATGGAACGGGTATACATAAGCTCCCAAACGTAGGCCACGCTTTTCTGCTTGAGGTCTGACAAGTGAATCTCATCACTCAGTTCATTAATATTGCAGATTTTCCCCTGGGGTGCGATGACCTGCACAATGTCCTTCCAGCGTGCCCCCAAACTCGCACTGTTTAGACAAAAGAGAAAATCAATGTATTTTAAGCCGAGGGACTGTAATTGATCCACGAAAGAGTAGTGATAGTCAACCACCTCATCGACTCCATGCTCCCTGACCCATTGCTGGCTCTCAGGACGAGATGCCGTTCCAATGACCGTCAGACCGGCCCATTTGGCGAGTTGGGTGGCAATCGAACCAACACCACCAGCAGCCCCAAGAATCAGGATGCTTTTGCCTCGGTTGCGCTCCGATTGCTGAGAGACTCCGAGACGGTCAAATATCCCTTCCCAAGCCGTAATGGTGGTGAGTGGTAAAGCGGCTGCTTCAGCGAAGTCGAGGCGAGTCGGCTTGTGGCCTACAATACGCTCATCAACCAGGTGATACTCACTATTGGTTCCCGGTCGAGTCATATCGCCCGCATAGTAGACCTGATCGTCCGGCCGAAAGAGTGTGCAGTCTGGTCCAACCGCTTCAACAATCCCCGCCGCATCCCAGCCAAGAATATGAGCGGAATGCTCAGTATGTGGTTTTGAAACACGAGTTTTTACATCAACAGGATTCACCGAAATAGCTTTCACCTTGACGAGAAGATCACGTCCCTGCGGCGTAGGTTTCTCCAGTTCCAGGTCAATCAGACTCTCAGGATCAGTAATCGGTAAGGAATGATAGAAGCCAATCGCTTTCATCTTGTTTTCTGCCTTTCTTCTCTGCTTTTCAATTGAAACGGTGCCTTCGTTGCGTTCTCACTTGACAAACGAAAGGGTGAGCATGGGAGGAACCAAAAGTCGGAAGAGCCTTTTGAACGGGCTTG
Organism: uncultured Ktedonobacteraceae bacterium; assembly: GCA_964250765.1. GTDB lineage: Bacteria > Chloroflexota > Ktedonobacteria > Ktedonobacterales > Ktedonobacteraceae > JBBQVS01. The sequence continues at coordinate 2,519 of CAXUHF010000013.1, forward strand.
AAGAGGATGCAAAGGAAACTCTCTCTCAAGACGTACAGAAGCACCTTCTCTCGAAAATCTTCTCTGACGTGTCATTCTTGCCATTTTTCCCTCTCAAGGTGAAGAAAATCAGTGGTTTTTTCCCATCCTTCCGCCGTCTGGTTCCTCCCGTACTTACAACTCAAAGACTCTCCCCATGCACACAAGAAACGAGGCTGCTTTTTGTGTGTATGGGGAGATGGTGAACTACGCCTCAGCAATTTGCAAGACATGTACTCCGCTCATGTCGAGCCAGTAACGGTCCTTTGCATGGACAACGCGTATGAGGACGTGATCACAGGAAGGACAGCGTACAACGGTGCCCATCCCATGTATATAGGCGGCAAGCGAGCCAAGAGCACCCGTCGCGTTACAATTCTTACAGGTTGACTCGGCTGTTGTCATCTCAAAAGGGAAGAGTTCACCTAAGACACCAGCCGCAGTGTTCCCATCCAGTTGTTCCATGCTTATCCTCCTGTTGGACCGAACCGCTCGGTCTTCACACGTTCTGGCTCATACCCTAATGGCAATACGCCTTGCGCGACCGTTTCAACAAATTGTGTTGGGCCACAGACATAGGCCAGAGGCTTCTCTTTCCCTGCCCACACCACCTCTCGCAACAGGTCATTGTCTACCCGACGATGATAGCCCGTCCAATTGGCAGGCTGCATACGTGTCAGGGTATAAATTACCTCTAAACCTGTGTCCTTGCTCACTAGAGAAGTCAGTTCATCACGATAGATGATCTCGTCGTAGGAGCGTACCGAGTAGAGCAGACGTGTTGGAACTGTACTCCTAAGGAGAGTTCGTTGGCGAATCATTGCCATAAGTGGCACAATGCCTGAGCCGCCAGCAACGAGCAAGAGTGGACCACTCATCTGAGTATCCCAGACAAAGTAGCCACCAATGGGACCACGCAGTTCGACTTTGTCTCCTACACGCAGTTCATCGACGAGGTACGGCGAAACCTCTCCATCAACCAAGCGTTCGACAGTCAGCGTAAGATGCCCTTGTGCCTCAGATGGGGAGGCAATAGAGTAGCTACGCTCGGTTTGATAGCCGTCCTCGGCAGTGAGGCGTACATCAACATGTTGACCTGCTCGATGTCCAGGCCAGTGAGGAACCAGAAATGTGACACTCGTCGCCTGTGCTGTTTCTACCTTTTTCTCCACGACCTCACCAAATTGCCACATTAATCGCCCTGGTAACGCTGTTCTTTCCACGGATCACCATAATTGTTATAGCCAAGCGACTCCCAAAAGCCGGGGGCATCCTTCTCGACCAATCGAAGGCCCCGAACCCACTTGGCACTTTTCCAAAAGTAGAGATGTGGGACAAGTAGGCGTGCAGGACCGCCATGTTGAGGCGCGAGAGGTTCTCCATCGTAATTGAAGACTACCCATGCTTTCCCTTCGCGCACGTCTGCAAGCGAAAGGTTTGTGGTGTAACCTCCATCACTGAACGCAACCACATACTTCACGACATTCGGATCATAGTCCACCTGCTGTAACAGCGTCTCAACAGATATCCCTTCCCAAGTGGTATCTAGTTTTGTCCAGGTGGTGACACAATGAATATCAACCGTTGGCGTTTCATGTGGGAGTGCAAGCAGTTCCTTCCAGGTCCAGTGTTTTGTCTCCTTCACCTTCCCCTCAATGGAGAAACCCCATTGCTCAAGCGGCGTGTGTGGTGTTGGACCAGCCGACAGAACCGGATAGCCTCGCTCAAGATGTTGTCCTGGGGGAATGCGTCCCATCGGCTCATTTTGACGGCGACGGCCTCGGAATCCACGTGAAATAAATCCTTCACTCATGTCTCTTCATCCTTTCTACTCTCTTCACGAGAAAGTCAGACATTTTTTTCATATTTTGTTTCGTATGTCTGTTATACAAATGGATGTCAAGGAAGTGCAACTTGATTTTTTGCCTTACCTTGTGGCGAGTACTATCCCACCTAGAATACACAGAATCCCTATCCATTGGTTCCATCGGAGCCTCTCTTTGAGGAATATCCATGCCAGCACCACGGTTATCGCACTATAGAGTGATGAGAGGATACTGACAATTGCAATCTGACCAGTTGCCAGACCAGCCGTAGAGGAGAGAAAGCCCACGGTATCCAGTATTCCTGTCCCTATAATGATGGCCCATGTGGTGTTGCTTTTGATCTTTACTTGTATAGGGATGAATGGGGAGAGTGATCCCAACAGACACAGTGGGACTAACCGAAGAAACCATGTAGTGACTAATGCACTCACTCTCGGTTCGACGACAAATCCGAGTGACCAGAATGTGATGCCAAGACCCAATGCCGCGAGACATGCCCAACCAACGCCTGCGGGCAATCTTCTCTTTTTGGATGCCTGGACTTCAGGAGGAGCATTGGCCTGTATGCGGCTCTCCTGCTCTCCATCCTCTTTTTTGTGTGGGAGGGTTGTTACTGCAAGTACGACTCCTACGAGAACCACAACGATACCCAAGAGAGCAGTTACGGTGAGTTTCTCTCCACTGAGTATCGAGAACAAGACGGAGATTGCTGCGTACCCTGATGCGACAGGCGCGACTATCGACAATACCCCTACCTGAAATGCTCGATAGAGTGCGAGGTAACTTCCGGTGTTGAGCATAGCTATGACGAGTGCCCATATCCATACTTGCCAATTGTGGGCAACATCTATCTGTCGCCAGGAGCCACTTATGATGAGGACGATACTCAGAAAGAAGAAACCAACACCTTGCATGAAAAAATATGTACTGTAGGTTCCTACGCGCCGCGTTGCAAATCGTCATGATATCAAAGGTTCGATGGAGCATCTCTTGCATCGGATAGATGTCATTGAGAGGGAGCTATGCAGGGGTAATGGGTGGGTGCAGGAAAAGAGCAACATTGCGCGACTGAACATACTCCCAAAAAGGATTCAGCGTTCGATTATCTAACCAACGGTCAGCATAACTTGTGCAAAGCGTCAGCCCTTTCGCTCCCAACTGCGTCAGGCTTCGATCAGCCTCTTGAGCACATCCGGGTTCAAATGGATGCACGGTCGCAAGAAAATCAAGCTTGCTGGGATGTTTGGAGACAACCGTCGCAAGATCATCATTGAGAATCGCTGCAATCTCTCCGGCAACGCTTCCTGCATGGGGTTTGAGGTCTGCGAGCCGAAACGGATTACTGAGAACACCTTTTGTAACACCTGCTTGGTCTTGCGCTTGCACCTGTGCATCAATATCGCTAAGTTCAGACATCTGAACACGTATTGTCTCCTTTGATACGTCCTTTTGAGCAGGACGTTCCTCAATAAACACCTCTCGAGGAATGGAGGCAAGGGTCGTCAGTAAACTAGGATTTGCCACATGGCGGTGAATATCGATGATGGGGTTAGAAACAGGGGACGATTGCATGGCATGTTCTCCTTACAAAAATAGAAACCTAGAGCATTCTAACAAAGGGACGCAAATTATTGCAATTGGTCAGAGACCTTGATATACGAGTAAGATACTCAAAGGGAAATAGCTCGTTGGGTACGGGAGGGACACCAGTATTTCGTGACCTCCGAAGAGGAGACTGAAGATGGTTTGCTGGTGACATTGATGATTCGCCAGCCGGGCGAGATTGTACAATGGCTGCTGGGTTGGAGGCGTCATGTAAGAATACTGGAACCCGATACACTGAGGGATCATCTGGTTAAAGAAGCACGAACGATGGTGCAGAAGTATCAAAATGTGAGCAGTCCTAGAAAGTGAGAACGCTGCTGACATACTGTTGTCACTGCCACACTGTACACTATTTGGTAGAGAGAAACAAAGAGCGATGCTCTGATATGTGCTGAGCATCGTGAGAGCGAAAGAGAAGGAGTCCAATCATGATTTTAGTCACAACAGCCGGGAAGGTCGGTTCCGAGACGGTGCGCTTATTGCGGCAGAAAGAATTGCCTGTACGTGTGCTGGTTCGGGACCCTGAGAAGGGGAAGTCGTTGGCAGAGATCGGAGCGGAGATCGTCGTGGGTGATTTAGACTCGTTGTCAAGCATCGATCAGGCGATGAAGGGGATACAAACTGTGGTGCTCGTCAGCCCAGCCGTTCCGGCTCAGGAGCTGAACGTCGTACAGAGCGCAAAGAGTGCAGGTGTCGAACATGTCATTAAGGCTACGAGCAACGCATCGGCAGACTCTCCCATTGCCCGGCGGCGCTGGCAGACGGAGATCGAAGCCGGGCTTCTTGCGTCTGGACTCGACTACACGCTGTTACGTTCAAACGCCTACATGCAAAACGTCCTGGCACTCGCTCCGGCGATCAAGAAGACTGGCGGCTTCGGCTCCTCGGCTGGCAAGGGACGTGTGGGCATGATCGATGCTCGGGACGTAGCCGCAGTGTCCGCCGAGATTGCTGCTTCACCTGCCCCGCATGTCGGAAAGACATACAAACTCACCGGCCCGCGACTTCTCACCTATGCCGACATTGCGGCAACACTCTCACAGGTACTCGGTCGACCGATCAGCTACCGCGAGCTGAGCTTCGAGGAGGATAAGAACGCGATGATTCATGCTGGCCTCCCGAAGCAGGTAGCCGAGATGAACGCTCAGGCATTCAGCATGATCGCCGATGGCGACGCTGGCTGGCTCAGCGAGGATGTGCCATTCCTCCTCGGTCGCCCAGCACGCTCCTTCGAGGAGTTTGCCACCGACTACGCTGCTGCATTTTCCTAATGGATATCGTATCGTTTCCCTTGTTTCGTTGAGATGCAAAATGGTGGGATGTACACCCTCGGCAGTGATGGTATACTGGAAAATATGAGTAGAACATTCAAAAAGGTGGACTACGAACAGTCACTTGATCTGACGGTGCGGCTGGGCGATTGTCTCCCATCTGAGCATTCGGCCCGTTTCGTGGTAGACAGCGTGGCCCAGATTGATCTCTCAGTGCTGTATGCAAAGTATGGGGTGCGCGGCGGGGAACTCTACGCCCCTGAAATGCTGCTGAGCTTGCTGCTCTATAGGTATGCCATTGGGATATTCAGCTCGCGTAAGATCGAGAGTGCTACGTATGAGTCAGTGGCATTCCGCATCATCGCGGGCACCATCTATCCCGATCACGATACACGTGCGGTGAAACGCCGCACGTTTCTGCCCGAATTGAAGGACCTGTTCGGCATGATTAAGTAGAGAAACGGATGCCAAGAGCTTCTCAAAGTGTTGTTTGACAAATATGTATCAGAAGGAAAATGTTATTCGACAAACAACACAAGCTCTTGGCATTTATTATACTTTGTGACTCAGATTCTTCTGTTCCAGACTAGTCAATGGCACCAAAGTCCGCAAGGTGTGCCAGTCGAGTACCTGAACTTCTTCCCATCCAGACACGTTTTCAAAAACTTGTAACTCTCCTTACCACTCCAATGTTGACGATACATGATAAAAATGTGTGTAGCACTTTGTTCATCAGTCACGAGCCAATTCGTAAGCAGGAGCTAAGGTATCCTGTTCAAAAAAATATTCTTGAAAATGCACTTATTTCCTGAGAATAAATCCACTAAATGTATATTTATTTCTTCTTTCGATTGTGACGTTATACATTTCTTGACAAGTTTCGAGCAGTATGGTACACTAGGTTCAACGTTGAACCTAGTGTACCATACTGCTCGAAACTCAATCATTCTTACATCCGTCACTATAACGTTTCAGCACAGTCCCTTCCTATGCAGGGGTGCTCTTAATTGCGACGCTCACGAAGTACATGCTGCACAGCGACTCGGCACCATCAATTACAATGTCGTCGCCGAAATCCTGGCTCGTGTGCCACGCGTGGATTGATAATTGTTGCTTCACGCGAGAACATTTTCGCTAGCAAAAAAGGTTTAACCAGACGTGGCATTACAAAGATGAATTATAGCATTTGGCGAAAGTGCAGGATACATGAGTACATCCCATCAGTACACGACAAAAAATTACACTTTCGGGCTGCTACTGTTGACGTTGCGAGAAAAAGCAGGTCTGACGCAGGCAGTGGTGGCGGAGTTGCTAGGAGTGAGCGAAAAGGCGGTCTATAACTGGGAGGCTGGCAGTGATTATCCGACAGGAGTGAACCTCAAAAAGCTTCTTGAGATGTATCTCTCTAAAAATGTCTTTACACTAGGAAATGAGCGCGAAGAGGCGCGAGCGATATGGGAGCAAATATCACTCCATGCCCCACGCCGCAAAGCGATTTTCGATGACGAATGGTTCACGCTGTTGCTGAATAAACGCCAAACGGAACCTTTAGACTTACAACAAGTTACAAAGAGTAATGAAGATACAACAACGCAGAATGTGAGAAATAGGACAGGAGTTGTTGATTGGGATGCCTCGCCCGATGTTTCGTTCTTTTGTGGTCGTAGCAATGAACTAACTGATCTCTCGTGCTGGCTTCTCAAGGACCGATGCCGTGTGGTGACGTTGCTCGGTATGGGGGGTATTGGGAAAACAACGCTTGCAACGAAACTGACGCATGAGATCAGTCACGATTTCGAGTACGTGTTGTGGCGTTCATTGAAAAACGCGCCGCCTCTGCACGAACTGCTACGTGACTGCATCACGTTCTTCTCCGAGCACCAATCTCATCTCCTTACCAACTCAGACGAGAGTAATATTTCACTCATCCTCGATTTGTTCCGCTTTCATAGATGTATGCTAGTTTTGGATAATGTAGAAACTCTATTACAGGTAGGCTCCAGTGATGGGCAGTATCGTGAGGGCTACGAAGGCTACGAGAGGTTTATCGAGCGCATCGCCGAGAGTAACCATCAAAGCTGTATACTCCTGACCAGTCGTGAGAAATTGAAGATAACGGGTCCATTAGAGAGTCCTTCTTCACCAATACGTTCTTTATCCATCAAAGGCTTGAGCCAACAGGAGAGCCAAGAACTCCTGCGTGAAAGACTGTTGAACGGCGATGATACAGCATGGAAGAGCGTCGTACAAGCGTATGCGGGCAATCCGCTCGCGTTGAAAATGGTCGCTGAAATCATTTCCGATCTCTTCAATGGCGATATGACGCATTTTTTACAGCAAGGCGAAATTTATTTCAATGGCATTCGACATCTTTTAGACGAGCAGATAGAGCGACTTGCTCCCCTGGAACAAGACCTGCTCTACTGGCTTGCGATTGAACGCAATTCGGTGTCTATCGAGATATTGCGAGAAAACATGCTGCATGATGTGCATGACGGCAAGCTGGTAGAGGCTTTACATGCTCTCTATCGGCGTTCGTTATTGGAACATGGCGAGAAGGGTGGTTTTTTCGCACTACAACCAGTGGTACTGGAATACGTCACCGAACGGCTGGTACAACAGATCAGTAAAGAAATCGAGGAGAGTCGCTTCAACCTACTGGGCAAGTACGCGCTCATGCAGGCACAGGCCAAAGAGTATATTCGTGCGAGTCAAGTGCGCCTCATCATCAAGCCACTTGTTGCCCGTTTACTAAGAAAGATTGGCGGCAAGGAAGAGGTCGAACAGCATCTCATGCATTTGACTGAATTGGTAAGAAGCCTGCCACGTGTTCAACATGGCTATGGTGGCGGCAACCTTATCAATATCCTTGCTTCCGTCAAAGGCGATGTACGCGGGTCCGACTTCTCCGCACTCACAATTAGGGGCGCATACTTACAGGGGATTGAGGCACAAGACATGAACCTTTCCGGCTCCAGTATCGCATGCTCTGTGTTCATTGAGACATTCGGAAGCATTACCTCTATCGCCTTTAGTCCCAACGGTTGCTTTATTGCAGTCGGCAGTTTCAATGGCGAGATTCGTGTGTGGCAGGTAGCTGATATGAAACAGCTGTACACTTTCGTTGAACATAGCGGTTGGGTATGGTCGATAGCTTTTAGTCCCGATAGTACTCTCCTCGCAAGCGGGAGTAATGACCGCACAGTAAAGCTATGGGATGTGAGCAATGTTGAAAGTCGAGGGTGCATTAACACATTAGAAGGACATACCCATTGGGTAAAAGCCGTGACATTCAGTCCTGATGGCTCAACCCTCGCCAGTGGTGGCAACGATTCCACAATTAAATTGTGGAGTGTTGCGTCCGGGCAGCAACAGATGTCATTGGAGGGTCATGCAGGTTCTGTGTCTTCAATCGCATTTAGTCCTGATGGTGCAACGCTTGCCAGTGGGAGCGAAGATCATTCCATCAAGCTATGGGATGTAGAAAATTTCGTCGGCAACGAGTTTCCTACGACGTTGTATGGGCACACGGATAGCGTGCAGACGGTAGCATTCAGTCCTGATGGCGCAACGCTCGCCAGTGGGAGCGAAGACCATTCTATCAAATTGTGGGATATCAGCAAGAGGTGTTGTATTCGCACGCTACGAGGTCATAGTGGACGTGTTATGACTCTTGCATTCGCTCCCCAAGGCGATATGCTTGCAAGTGGTAGTGCTGATCAGAACGGCAAATTGTGGGACGTGCGAACAGGGCAGTGTTGTAAGACACTTCAGGGGCATGCTGGCACCATCTGGTCGCTGGCGTTTTATCCTAACGACAAGGAACTGGTGACAGGAGCAGATGATCAAACAATGCGGTTGTGGCAGACTACGACGGGGGCGTGTCTTAGAACGCTACGTGGCTATACAGGCATGTTGCTCTCGGTCGCCTTCTGCCACAGCAGTACACTCGTGTTAAGTGGGGGTGAAGATGCGTGTGTTAGAACATGGGATGCCGAGACGGGAGATTGTCTCAACACACTACATGGACACGAGGGGCGTATCTGGTCTGTCGCATGTAGCCCGAACAGTTCGGCAATAGCAAGTGCAGGCCATGATCGCACACTCCGGCTCTGGGACAACAAAAGCGGACGTTGTCTCCATGTGCTACGTGGTCATACAGGGATTATCTGGTCGGTGGCGTTCAGCCCCGATGGAACGCTGATTGCGAGTGGGAGTGATGATGGCACGATCAAGCTTTGGGACGTAGAAAGTGGAGTATGTCTAGCAACGTTGTATGATCACAAACACTGGGTCTGGTCCGTGGCGTTCAACTCCGATGGCTCTCTACTTGCCAGCGGCAGTGTTGACCGCACCGTAAAAGTGTGGGATGTGGCGAGTGGAAGCTGTATTGCAACGTTGCATGGTCATACCGAAGGAGTGAGTGCGGTAACGTTTCACCCAGATGGCAACATACTTATGAGTGGCAGTTACGATCAGACGATAAAGTTCTGGCAACTGAATACAGGAGCTTGCTTGCACACGCTGCACGATGACTCGGCGGCGATTGTTTCACTCGTATGCAATAGCGCGGGTACAACGCTGGTATATGGCGGAAACGACTCTAGCTTGAAGTCGTGGGATATAAGTGGAAACCCCCAAGAGTATGCGCTACAAAAAGTAGTATCAGGACATTCAGGGGCCGTGGCCTCTGTAGGCATCAGCCCCGACGAAACGAGAATTGTGAGTAGTAGCGAGGATGGCACCATCAAACTCTGGTCGCTCACAAAGGGATGGTTGCTCAAAACGTTGCGCGTTGATCGCCCCTACGAGCGCATGAATATCCAGAACGTAACAGGTATGACCATAGCGCAAAAACAGACGTTACGAGTGCTGGGCGCAGGAGAGCAACCTTCTTTATAAATAAGAGAAGGGCGAGTGTTCCCTTCTTCGCAACAAAACAGAACCAAACCTACCTCACTAGAAGAGAAAAACGGCAGTAACTGGAAGGAATGAGACCTCCTCTCTCATGTACACTTACAATGTGTATTTGCACGTTCGTATCGTTGTCTTTTATTTCATAAAGAGGAGACTCATTCATGAGCTTTTTTGGACGCAGAGGAGGAATCAGTGCAATTCTTGCCTTGCTTCTCTTGCTTCTTGCCTCACCATCCCTTGCATTTGCTCATGCTGCTAGTCAGAGGGATACGACCCCTCACATTCAGTTTATCACTGGTGGAGTGGAGACGATTTTCTTGGGTCTGCCCGCGAACGGCTCTTTGCCTTCGTCAATGGACAGACAGGTGCCAATAATGCACAAGCACAAGGGTTTGTGCATCTGGTCAAGGACGGTCACGCGAGCGAGGATGCCTCAGCCAATAACACGGCACTCATCAGTGCCTTACGCAACGGTGGCGACCTGCTCAACGTGTTTGGTGATTTTCCAACCCCCGCTGACCCTCGCCATGCCGACGCATACAGCCCGTTGTGGGATGCCCAGCTTGACGAGTGGACTCAGAAGGCCATCAAGGAGGGATATGACAAGCGCCAGATCGATGAGGTTGTCGTTTTCAACTTAGCGGCTACTCGTCCCGACCTGCTAACAGGTCCCGGCGGTGCGCCCTACGGCTCGGTAGGTATCGATATCAACTGTTCGGTCATTGGGTACACGCTCAAGGCTCCAACTGCTAACCTTGCAACGCCAGTACCAAACTCTCAGTTCCCACCCAGATAGAGTTTTTGTCACCATTCAAACGTGAAGCTGCAAGGGGCTACCGCCTTGGTATCCCCAGTCTCCTCTCCTCGCAGCCTTATGGGGACAAGTCATCAAAAGAAAATCGGTAGGCGAGCAACATTCAAGAACTGGAAGCTATTAGAAGCACAAAACAGAAGTTATCAGAACTTTTTCCTTTCCTCGCTTCTTATACAATGACAAGAGCAAGCTCTACGTATTCCCTTCTTCTCGATTTCTAGCAAGATACGTGAGGTCCATGTGGTTGTAGCCCATCCAATAGAGATATCCTATGAAACAACGGCGTTTGCTAGTGATGAGCAGTCGAATGTCTTTACATATCTGTATGGACAGTTTTATCAGAAAGTCTATCATCATGTCTATCGCTTGCTCACCAATCCACAGGATGCGGAAGATGTGACGCAGGAGGTGTTTCTTCGTGTTCATAAAAAATGGCAGACGCTTTATGATCGGAGTAATTTGTTGCCGTGGCTCTATTTCGTCGCCACAAATCTCAGTATTGATATTTTGCGACTACGGCTTCATACCTCTTCATACATTTCTACTAGCGAGCAAATTGATTATGATGATGAAACTCAAGCCCATATATTGAACATCTCCATAGGGGAGAATGTGTATGGGTCTGAGCAGAGTATGACAAGCGTTGCAGAGTGGGAACTTATTTCGCTGGCGTTTGCAACAATGCCAAAACGGGACGTTCAAGTGCTCCTCCTGAGTGCTGCATATGGCCTTCCATATCAGGAAATCGCGCTCAAGCTCGATGTCTCGTCAAGTGCCGCCGCAGCACGCATCACGCGGGCGAAAAAGAGATTTACGCAGGAGTATCGACATATCCTTGTACAAGATGATGAGTTCGAGAGGAGAGAAAAAGCATGACAACGACACTCCAGGTAAACGATCAGTTTCCAGATTTTGAATTCCCAGATTCACGCGGTATTCCAATACGTCTGTCAACATTGACAAAGCCAAGCTTGTTTGATCAGAAGGTTGGTTTTTCCGATGGCTACCCACTCATTGTGCTATTTATGCGCGGCTTCTTTTGTCCACGTGACCAGGAACAGTTGCGACAACTGGTGCAGTTTCAACAGGAACTCACGGTCAATTATGGCAAGCTGCTAGCTATTGGTGTGGATTCGCCACTAGTACATGCCGCGTTTCGCGCTGGACTCAATGCACAATGGCCTTTTCTCTCTGATGAGCAACGGACACTTGTCAAACAAATACATATTCTCGACGAGACCGAGGGCGAGTACGCCTATCGCCCACAACCATATACGTTCGTGTTGCGTCCCGACCTGAGTATTCATGCTATCTACAATGGGTGGTTCTTTGTCGGGCGTCCTACACTCGAAGAGCTACGTCACGATTTACGCGCCATTATGCAGAAGCGTGCGGACTATACCTACGAAGCCTACACAACACCAGAGATCACACGTGTTCGTATTCCACAGCAGACGTGGGAACATGGTGCTCCGCCACTCGGCGAGAGCGGCCTCCCTGTTGCTCAAGGCCGAGTGCTCTGGTTCGATAGCAATGCAGGAAGCGGTATCATTGTACGGAATGGCTCGGACGAAGAGGTCTTCTTCAACTTCACGGCGATTCCAGGGCAAGGATATCGTACCATAAAAGCGGGTACTCCGGTTCGGTTCGAGGTTGTGGAGAATACGTCCGGTCCTACGGCTCGCAATATTCAGCAAATTAAGTAGAGATAGTCTTCTCTGCTTTCGGTTTGCAATAGGGAACTCTTGGACTTTCCTGACAATTCGTTTGATTTGGTCAACGTGCGTTCCTTAATTTCCTTCATACTTTTTGATGCCGACAAACGGCTTGGTCAAACGCTTTAACGACATTCGTAAATTGAAAGAAACAGTAAAATTGGGCGACTTGCTGAATTTAGCTCACTTTTATGGCGTCTCTGTGGAAGCAATGCTTCGTCGTCTTGAGGATTTGCGGCTTCTTCAGACAGGATTTACGGACAAGTTGCGGTCAAGCAATTTCAAAGTGCGTGAGGCACAGCGACAACTAGGTCTTACACCTCTTCAGACACGCGACCAGAAATTTCCGCTACGTTATCAGTATCTAGCATTGGAAGCATTAGAAGGTGAATTGATTAGCGAGGCTCAATTTGCCCAGTTTCTTGAGGTTGATCGTTTGGAGGTCAAACGTAATGCTTGAGGGATTCCAGCAAAATGCTCTACTCGATACAACTCGTGAGTCACAAAGTAGCCAACAACCTGCACGACCTCCTAATACACAGGAGGAAAGCGAATGAGCGCTCTCTCTTTTCCTCATCCGTACATTATCTTAGACACATATTGTATCGCCATTGTGTATGCCCCTGGTCTTACCATGATCTTCTCCTATTTTACTGAGAAACTGGTGCGGGTACCGCAAAGGTGTTGAGGAGCGCACTTACAGTCATATAATGGCCTGCTAACACGAGCATATCGACCACTCCTTTTTCCCCAAAGGTCTCGAGAGCTTGCTGGTACAGCTCGGAGTTCACTTGGTGAGTGGTTGCGAGTTGGCGCGTAAAATCGTGTGCAAGCATTTCTTCTTTCGATAAGCCAATGGGTTGCTGACCACTTGCTAGTGCTTCAATAGCGTCTTCATTGATCCCTGCCTTCTTTGCCACGATAATATGGGCGTAGAGTTCGTAGGCAGCCTGCCACACCGCTCCTACGGTGAGAATAACGACCTGTTGCACCTGTTGGTTCAGGGCTGAATACTGGTGCTGAGCACTGATGACGCTCATGAAGGCAGTCGCAATTTCAGGACTACGCAGCAGCGCATTGAACGGTCCGATCAACTCTTGTGTATCTGTTTGAGCCTGGAAACCAGACCGTTTCGCTCCTTGCAACTCCGTCACCTGTAGTTGGTCGTAGAGTTTTCGTTGGCTCACAGAAAGGGTATCAGGCGTGAGCAAAGCGAGTCGTCCACCTAGTGAAACATTCGCATGTGTCATATATTATTCCCTCCATTGTCTATAAAAGTATTCTTGATACTCACTGCCCCTACACAAGCAGTTTGTCCAGCGTGATTGGTAGTTCGCGTATTCGCGTGCCAGTCGCGTGCCAGACCGCATTCGCGAGTGCTGGAGCAACACCGCATAAGCCGAGTTCGGCGACACCTTTCACGCCAAGCGGATTAAGGATGGTGTCCTCGCTAGGAACAAAGACTGCATTCAACTCGCTCACATCCGCGCAGACCGGCACGAGGTATTCGGCGAGGTTTGCGTTCATCACTCGACCAAAGTGTGGGTCCCACTCTGCCTCCTCCAAGAGTGCCATACCCAAGCCTCCCACCATGCCGCCGATAACCTGACTGTGTACGAGCTTCGGGTTCACCACACGTCCAACGTCATAGGCTCCGATCATCCGTGCCACGCGCACTGTGCCAAGATCAGGGTCTACGTGCACCTCGGCGAACACAGCACCAAAGCTGTAGCCAGCATATGTTTTTTGCTCATTGCCGGGCTTCGCACTTCCATACGCATCGAGCCGCTCAATCCCAACCCGGTGGAGCACGTCTGTGAAGTCCACAGTGCTATCGCCTTGTTTTCGGGCTACGTCGTCCAGTTTCGCTCGCAGTGCCTGACAAGCAGTTTGCACCGCACTCCCGACGCTCGCCATCGTGGTCGAGCCTCCATGCTCCTGCGTCATAGGCATCTCTGTGTCGCCTAGCTCGAAACGCACTCGATGGAGCGGTAGACCGAGGGTATCTGCTGCGACTTGCGTCATGGATGTGTAAGTTCCTGGTCCCATATCGCTGGTGGCACTTCGGATCACGACGGTGCCATCAGCGAACAGCGTAGCTGATGCTTGCGCTGGATAACGAGGAGCTATATTGATTGCAGTCGCCATGCCCAGGCCGACCAGATTCCGTCCGGCACGCATGGAGCGCGGCTCAGGAGTACGCTTACTCCACCCGAAGTACTCGGCACCCAGCCGATAGCATTCGCGTAGCGCATTGCTCGACCAGGGCAGATTGTTCTTTGGAGCACGCTCAGCATAGTTGCGCAAACGCAACTCTACCGGATCCATCTTGAGTGCTACCGCCAGTTCGTCCATCGCAATCTCTTGAGCAATAAGGCCAGTTGCATGCCCTGGTCCACGCATGGGACAAGGAGTATTTATGTTCATCTGGACGAGGCGGTAGCGCGTGCGTCGGTTTGCGCTGGCATAGGTCATGGCTGGTACATCCAATGTGGCCTCAGCGAATTCCTCATACATCGAGGTTTCTCCCACCGCCTCCTGGATCAATGCCGTGAGCTTCCCATCTCGATTCGCGCCGAGGGCGACGTGCTGCTCGGTATGAGGTCGGAAGCCGATAGACTGGTACAGCTGCCGTCGCGTCAACTCCAGTCGCACCGGGCGACCAGTTCGTCTTGCGGCGAGTGCGGCAAGAGTCACATGGGGCCATGTGCGCAGAGCCGAACCAAACGCGCCGCCGATAAAGGGATTGATGACCCGAATATTCTCGGATGGTATGCCAAAGACACGAGCAATCTCGTCACGCTCGTTGTCCACCCACTGCGTCTTGCTCCACAGAGTTAAGGAGTTCTCTTCCCACTGTGCCACCGTCGCATGCGGCTCCATCGCGTTGTGATACTCGCGCGGTTGTACATACGTCTCCTCTACGTGGACGGGAGCAGTGGCGAACGCGCCATCGGGATTCCCCTGCTTCCACTCAGGACCGCGTCCCTTCTTCTCAGCGGCCTCTGAGGTAGGGCAACTCCGCGCGGGCTCGAAGGAGGTCTGTGGTGCCGGGTCACGTTCATAGATAACGCGAACGAGTGAGGTAGCATAGTCAGCCTGTCCCTGTGTCTCAGCTACGACGAGACCGATGGGCTGACCATTGAACTTCACGTTTGCGTCCTGAAGCACACGGAGTTGGTCGCCAGAGACCGGTTCCACAGCCGGACGCTCCTTAGCAGGCTCGTAGGGTAGCGTGTTTGCGTTCTGATGGGTGAGTACGAGGATAACACCAGACGCTCGTTCAGCAGCAGTAGTATCTATAGCCGTGATGCGTCCTGAAGGAATCGTGCTTTGGACAATAGAGGCGTAGACGAGACCTGCAGGAGCGAACTCAGCAGAGTATTGTGCGTGTCCCGTAACTTTCATCGGGCCATCTACTCGGCTGACCGGAGTTCCAATGGTGGTCATACAAGTCCTCCCGTCTCTTCCAATGCGCGAGCAACTGTGCGCTGAATCAGTGCAACCTTATAGGCATTGCGTCCACGAGGTATAGCACCCTCCGAGGCCAACATCGCAGCTTCGCGGCAGAGCGTCTGGCCTAGCCGCTGACCGTAGAGTGCCTGCTCGACATGTGGCAAACGCCACGGCGTGGTCGCCACTCCTCCAACCGCGATCCGCACGTCACGCACCGTATTGTCCTCGTCGAGGTCGAGTGCTACAGCAGCCGAAGCAATCGACCACTCGAAGCTTGCACGGTCTCGCACCTTGAGGTAGTGCGAGCGGCGAGCGACGGTACTGGGCGGAATCTCAATGGCAAGAAGAAGTTCTCCGGGTAGAAGTTGTGTCTCAATGTGAGGTGTGTCGCCGGGAAGTTGATGCAGATTGGCGAGAGGAAAGGTGCGTTCTCCGTCCTGCCCAGCGACATGCACTCGTGCGTCGAGCACAAGAAGTGCGTTGGCTAGGTCGCCAGCATAGGTCGCAATACAATTATCACTCGTGCCTAGAATCGCGAGCATGCGGTTCTGACCATCCAAGGCTGGACAGCCACTCCCAAGTTCACGTTTGTTGCAGGGAGTAGCTGTGTCACGGAAGTAGCCACAGCGCGTGCGCTGTAAGAGGTTCCCACCAAGTGTGGCAAGGTTGCGTACCTGAGGCGATGCGCTTGCGAGCAAGGCTTCGGCGACCACTGGGAAATGTTCGCGCACTCCTGCATGTGTCGCCACATCGCTCATGCGAGCAAGAGACCCCAGGTGTGCGCCATTCGGCCCAGCCTCAATGTTAGCAAGGCCAGGGAGAGCAGTGATGTCCACTATGAGGCCAGGATGACGAACGTGTTCCTGCATGAGTTGAATCATATCGGTGCCACCTGCGAAGTAATCTGTGCCGAACTCATGAGCCTGGTCAGAGTGATGGCGTGCTCCGCTAGCGACCGCCTCCTGAACACTGGTCGCTTGTACATATGCGAAAGGGACCATGCTCAAGCCTCCCTCTCGGCTACCTGTCGCACAGCAGCCACGATATTGGTGTAGGCACCACAGCGGCAGATGTTGCCACTCATCCACTCACGAACTTCGGCGTCTGATCCAGCATGCCCTTCTTGAATGCAAGCAACGGCACTCATGATCTGTCCAGGTGTGCAATAGCCGCACTGGAAGCCATCATGCTCCACAAAGGCTGCTTGCACTGGATGCAACTTGTCCTCCTGCTCCAAGCTCTCAATGGTGGTAATCTGCCGTCCCTGCTGCATCACAGCAAGCGCGAGACAAGAATTTATTCGGCGTCCGTCCACTAACACTGTGCAAGCACCACAATGACCGAGGCCACATCCTTTCTTGGTTCCAGTCAGATGTAGATGGTCCCGCAGACAATCGAGCAAGGTCGTGTTGGCGTCAAGGACGTCGAGTTGGTGCTGCACGTCATTGATGGTGAGCACAATAGTGAGATTGTGCTGTGGCTGAGAACTTATTTCTATCTGGTTCATACGTTCCGTTTCTAAAAAAGATGTTTTTGTCGAGGGTTACGCCATGTAGAAGTGATACCACTCGCTACTCATGAAGCTTCGAGTTTCATTGCTCACTGCTATATGCTATGATAGAGCAAAACAGTGTTCGTGCAAGCATTCTTGCCTCCTAGAGAATGAGCCTGAGAGCATCCCTCCTACGTGCTTCTTCCCTGTCTCCAAAGTGTACCGTAGTAAAGGCTCTTTGTCAGGGAGCAGAGTTCGGCTTTTTCGTTCGGAAAGTTCGGCTTTT
>CAXUHF010000013.1:20018-69658 GCA_964250765.1 uncultured Ktedonobacteraceae bacterium
AGTTCGGCTTTTTCGTTCGGAAAGTTCGGCTTTTCAAGAATGCGTTGACCTCCGTTGCTTGGGTAAGAATGGGAGAAACTATGTATTCCTACACAACGTATGACTATGCCTTTGGCCTCTTGTTCCACCGCTTGCGCAAACAAGCAGGGCTGACTCAGGCAGCTTTAGCAACGATGCTTGAGGTGAGCGAGCGAACCATTCAGAAATGGGAAAGTGGCAAAAGCTATCCCACGACTCGACATAGGAGACATTTGCTGACCGTCTTCGTCAAGCAGCGCGCCTTTACAGTCGGCAAAGAGCGAGAAGAGGCCGAGGCTTTTTGGACACACGTTCAGCAGCATACGTCACACCCGATGCAACCACTTGATCAGTTATGGTTCACTAGACTGCTTCGAGAGCAGCAACAACAAGAGCTGCCGGATTCCTCCTCTCTCAAAGAGTCTCGCGCTGTCTCCCCGTCTCCTTGCTATGGAAGACAGTCAGAGTTGGCAACGCTGCTGCACTGGGCGATTCACGAACGCAGTCAGCTTCTTGTCTTGACTGGCATGGGAGGAATTGGCAAAACAAGGCTTGCAGAGACATTTGTTCAGCACGCCACTGCGTCTTTTGAGCAAGTGTCCTGGCATGCCTACAACTCTGCCCCTCCCCTCGAAGACGGGGTTGATGCATGTCTCAAAGCATTGGGAGTAACTCCAGATTATGGCACTGAGAGTGAAGGAGCAATCGGGCTTTTGTTGAAGCACTTGCAGACTCATCGCTGTCTGCTCGTCTTCGATAATGTTGAAACCATTCTCCAAGCTGGGAGTTCGGAGAGTCGGTATCGCGCAGGCTATGAGACGTACAGCCGTTTTCTGACTCTGCTTGGCACACACCCCCATCAAAGCTGTATCCTGCTCACGAGCCGGGAAAAGTTCTCTGACATCGGACTCCTTGAAGCGAAATATCGCACGGTTCACTCTCTCCAGCTTTCAGGTTTAGGCGAAGAGGCATGCCGACAGTTGCTTATTGATGAGCACGTCAAAGGTTCAGATGCTGCTCTGCAAGCTCTGACAACGCGCTATGCGGGCAACCCACTTGCTTTGCGTCTTGTTGCTGCTACGATTCGCGAGATATTTGGGGGAGAAAGTGCTGCCCTTCTCATCACTGAGCAGCGATCTGCCTTTGGAGATATCCACATCCTCCTGGAAGAGCAATTCGAGCGGATGTCTATCGAGGAACAAGAAGTGCTCTACTGGCTTGCTCTTGAGCAAGAACCAGTCTCAATGGAGACGTTCTTGACAATGATGGTGCCTTCAGGCCATCGTGCTGAACTAGCAGGAACGCTCGATGCGCTCGTGCGCCGACGAGGATGGGTCGAACGGCGGAAGGTGGAGGACACTTTTACTCTCCATCTTGTGCTTCAGGATTATCTACTTCATCGTTTTGTTGAGCAGGTGTACCAGGAGATCATGACGCAGTCGGTACGGCTCTTGAGGAGTCACGCGCTTCTGCATGCACAAGCCAGCGATGCGGTACGGGTCAGCCAAGTTCGGCTGATCCTCAAGCCGATTCTTGAGAAGCTACACGAGGTGGAAAGCCAGAGATCCCCAACGATGATGCTTGACCAGCTTGTAGCAATGCTACCCAGGACTTCGCCTCCTGTTCCTGGCTATGTAGGAGCGAATCTGTTTCATTTGCTGGCGCATGCGGGTAGCGATTGGAAGCAGACAAACTTTTCTCGCCTCAGTCTCTGGCAAGCGGATTTTCGCACTGTAGACGCACGAGAACTGAACCTGACGGAAGCAGACCTGACTGGTGCTGCCTTTCTTGAGCCTCTAGGTGCCGTTCTTTGTGTGGCCTTCAGCCCTGACGGAACCCTCCTGGCAGCAGGGACAACCACAGGTGATCTCTCTGTGTGGCAGGTCCAGGATGGTCGATGCTCTCGGCGATATACAGAACACACGGGTTGGGTCACATCCATAGCGTGGAGTCCTGATGGCTCATTGCTTGTAAGCGGCAGTGCTGACGAAACGATTCGGGTTTGGAGTCTTCGTGATACCGAGAGTTGCGCTGTCTGGCGTGGGCATACCGGTTGGATTACGTCCGTGGCCTTTCACCCCAATGGCTTGCTTGTCGCAAGTGGCAGTAACGATCAGACTATTCGCCTGTGGCAAGAAGCGACAGGAACAACAGTACAAACGCTCCAAGGACATCACGGCCCTGTGAATTGTGTGACCTTTAGCCCTGATGGAACTCTACTTGCCAGTGGGAGCGATGATTGCACCATACGCTTGTGGGAGACCTCCTCTCGGCAATTGTACACCACCCTCACCACTCATAAAAGTCGAGTAAACTGTATCGCCTTCAGTCCTGACGGGACCTTGCTTGTTAGTGGAAGCGATGATCAAAGCATTGGGATATGGAACACTCTACGCAAGCAACAGGAAAGAATTTTCGTAGGACATACCAAGCCTATTCGGGCTATCGCCTTTTCTCCCGACAGCACGACCATTGCTACCAGCAGCTATGACCAAACCGTCCGCTTATGGGATGTACGAGAAGGGAAGGCAATGCGGATTTTTTCTGAACATCGCGATCGTCTGAAATCTGTCGCGTGGAGTCCCGATGGAAAACTACTTGCCAGCAGTGGCTATGATCAGACTATTCGGCTCTGGGACACAGAGGCAGGAACGTGTGTAAGAAGCATTCAGGGAGCACTCAACTCCGTATTAAGCGTCGCGTTCAGTCCTATAGAGGCAACGCTCGTGACTGCTCATGAGGATTCTACTATCCGTTTGTGGGAGAGACATACACAGCACGCAACCGGACTCCTAAGTGGTCATCACAACTGGGTCACCTCACTGGCCTTCCATCCTCATGAACACCTGCTTGCCAGTGGAAGTGAAGATTATACGATACGACTGTGGAACCTGCAATCTCAGCACTGTATACGGACGCTTCGCGCTCATACACATTCCGTCTGGGCGGTGGCGTGGAGCCCCAATGGGCAGTTGCTCGCAAGTGGCGGAGAAGATGATGGAATCAAGCTCTGGGACCCATTTCACGGGAACTGTCTAGGAACCTTGTGTGGGCATTCGGATTGGATCACGTCTCTTGCGTTTAGTCCTGATAACCGATTCCTAGCGAGTGGGAGTGCCGACTCTACCATCAGCATTTGGGAGGTTCGTACAGGGTCCTGTTTGGCGACCTTACGTGGGCATACGAAACGAGTCTGTTCGCTGGCATGGAGTCCTGATGGGTCCCATGTGATGAGTGGGAGCGGCGATCAGACCATAAAAATATGGGAGTGGCGTCGTCATGTCTGTCGCACAACATTCTACGGACACACAGAAACGGTGAGGTCAGTGGCAGTGAGTGCAGATGGGCGGATGCTTGCGAGTGGGAGCTATGATCGCACAACTCGACTCTGGAATCTAGCGGATGGTCGTTGCATCCAGCAGTGTCATGGACATCAGGGGTTTGTCCAGTCCGTTGCCTTTAGTGCTGACGGAGACGTGGTGTGCAGTGGAAGCATTGACGGAACGGCCAAACTTTGGGATGTGCAGACGGGAACATGCATCCACACCTTCCGCATAGATCGGCCTTACGAGCGAATGAATATTGCAGGTGTGTATGGGGTAACAGAAAGGCAAAAGAATATCTTACAAATATTAGGTGCCACGAGTGATAAGGAGGGCGCAATGCTCTGAAGTGTGGGTCTAGTTCACTTTTGGTGAAGCTAACTGATGAGCTAAGTTTGCATGTAAACAGGTCTTTTCAGAGACTCTACAAAGCATGCAGGACACGTTGACGCAAGAGGGCGAAGTCCACCGACCATAGCTCACGTGTCTAATCAGCTTGAGCTTGTGGACTTTCCCTTCAACGATCCCATTGCTCTGAGACAAGGGCAACCAGCTTTAACCGCCTCTTCGTCTCGTTTAACTCTAGCAACAAAGCCTCGGAACGAGCAAAGCTTGCTGGCTCAAAAGGGCACGCACCGGAAAAAGTAGTTGTCGTCGGGGGCGAAACTAATTGACGCTTAACACACCACTGCTGATGTGGCGACGATGATCGTGTCGGCGTAGCCACCAGTGATGCGATATGCGATCACCTCGTCGCCCGGCACGCAGATCCCGTTGCTTCAGCACCAACCGCCCTTGCTCCGGGTCTCGGCCTCCTGCCATCTTCAGCTCTTTTTCACCTCCTCTGGGAGAATTGGAAAGCCCTGACTGACCTCCATAGACTCAAAGATGGACAGTCGCGTCTCTTGAGGAGTACAATAGGGGTAACAGTCTGCCCACTCGCTTTTAAGCGAACCCGCAGAAGCTTTCCATTACCACATTGTCATCGCGAGTGGCTCCGGTGTGTTGTCTCCCCTGAAAGCAGCAGACAACAATGGACTTATGGAGGGAAGGTGTGTTGCTCTGGATGGGAACGTCTCATCCAACGTGTGATTGTGAAAATCAGGAAACACTTGAAATCTGCTCTGGTAAAATAGATATCTATGCACCAAAAATGGCAGGAGAAAGCGAAACTGAATGCCAGATGGACGCAACCGTCAGGATATTCGTCCGGGACTCGAAGTGTCAATCGTCCTCAAGCAAGACCAGCGAACAGGAAAACTTACCCGAGGGGTCGTCAAGGATATTTTGACCAAATCCGTTTCTCACCCGCATGGGATCAAGGTACGGCTTGTTGATGGACAGATCGGGCGCGTGCAGAAAATCGAGGAGTAGCATGCCACACAAGGAAGAGAGACGCATGAATGGAACAGGTCGTATCGCTCTGGTGACTGGTGCTGGAACGGGTATTGGCAAACGAACGGCATTACTGCTTTTGGAGGCCGGGTATTGCGTCGTGCTAGCAGGCCGCCGAGTAGAACTCTTGGAGCAGACGGTTCAGGAATCTGGTGTGTCGAACTCGCGTACGCTGGTGATGTCTATGGACGTAAGCGATCCTGAAGACGTGTCGGCATTATTCGCAGCAACGCAAGACACATTCGGACGACTGGATGTTTTATTCAATAATGCAGGTGTGGGTGCGCCCGCCATCCCGCTCGAAGACCTGAGCTATGAGCAGTGGCGCAGTGTGCTCGATACCTGCGTGACGGGAACATTTCTTTGCACGCAGCACGCCTTTAGGATGATGAAGCAGCAAACTCCGCATGGGGGACGTATTATCAACAATGGGTCGATTTCCGCGCATACTCCCCGACCCAATTCCGCACCGTATACGGCAGCCAAACATGCAATCACAGGTCTCACCAAATCAACGGCATTGGATGGTCGCCCATTTGACATTACCTGTGGGCAGATTGACATCGGGAACGCGGCAACCGAGATGACAGCCCGCATGAAAGATGGGGTGCTCCAAGCCAATGGCACAGTTGCTGTCGAGCCAACGATGGATGCCGATCATGTTGCACAGGCGGTGCTCTATATGGCGAGCCTACCACTCGATGTCAATATCCCCTTTATAACAGTAATGGCAACCGGAATGCCTTTCCTAGGTCGCGGATAATTGGGGATGCCGTAGAAAAAGGAAAGATGTTGAAGAGGGTATGCAGCCTCCTCAGAATGTTCCGCGCTCCATACGACAGTTCTCACAGCGTCCGAAGAGCGAGAGTGCATGTCCTTCAATTGCAAAGTTTGTCTGCTTCCCAATGGCTGCCAGCTGCTCCTGAGGCAGACAAATATCTATCTCCATGACCCGGTGGCACTGTGTACAGGTCAAGTGATGATGATGCGTTCCGCCACACACGCGATAGTGGTGCGTTCCATCCGCAAACTCGATACGGTCGAGCAACCCCATATCAACCAACTTTTCTACTGAGCGAAAGACTGTTGCACGTCCTATCTTTGGCTCAACCTGACGTAACTCCTGCCAGAGGTCATCCGTCGTGAAATCTTCTCCCTTGTCGGCAAGTTCTATCAGTCGCTCGGCAATCAATCGCCGAGGTCGCGTATTTCGTTGACTTACCTCATCAAATGCTGCGTAAATTTTCTCTGCGATCATCGTTTCATATCCTTTTTCCTGTATGGAAGCATACAGCATAGCTTCTATTATATCATGTTCTTTTTATATGGCTATTGATATATTGTATCATAAAAGAGATAACTATGTCCAATACCATGCTTATAGATAAAGTATGCTTTGTGAGAAAAGTACGAGAGGCAAGGACAGATTCTAGAGTTTTGAACCCTCGACGCGCGCAATCGCTTGTTCTTCGTCTACTCGCTGTTGTACCTGCTCTGGCAATGGAGGTGTAGAAGAACGTTGTTGCTCGGCCTCGATGTGCTGCTGTTTGCGCCGTTCATTCCATAATGGAGAGAGCAGACGGACTGGCAGATAGACCCCAAACGAGAGGGTCGAGATAAAGAAACTTGGCGGCCATGTGGCATTGGCAACATT
Source organism: uncultured Ktedonobacteraceae bacterium (assembly GCA_964250765.1). Taxonomy (GTDB): domain Bacteria; phylum Chloroflexota; class Ktedonobacteria; order Ktedonobacterales; family Ktedonobacteraceae; genus JBBQVS01. Next base: position 26,409 of record CAXUHF010000013.1, read on the forward strand.
GATGGCGAGGAAAATACCGAGCCAGACATAGACAATGCCGAGCACCATCGCCAGTCCAATGACCAGAATGGGTCTTTTGACGAGACGCATTGCGGTTGCCGCAGGTCCGACGAGTAACGTAAATACGAGCAAGACACCAACGACCTGCACCGACATCGAGACCGCAATGGCAACCAAGACAAGAAAGCCTACTGCAAGTGAACGCACCGGAACACCACGTGCCTCTGCGACTTCGGAATCGAATGAGCTAAACAGGAGTGGTCGGAAGAGAGCCAGCAGGACAATAACGGTAAGTGCTCCAAAAATAGCTGTTACGAGCACATCTGTTTGACTGATGCCCAGAATATCGCCAAACAGAATCGCATACACACGCTCCGCGTAGCCGGAGTAGAGTGAGAGAAAAAGGATGCCCAGACCAAGTGCAAAGGTTAGAATGACACCAATAGCGAGGTCGCGACTCCTCGACTCCTTGCTGAGCAGGCTTATCCCAATACCTGCTCCTATCGTAAACACGAGAAGACCTGTAAGAGGACTTAGACCAAGCAGAACCGCACCCGCCGCACCCGCGAAACCGATGTGCGAAAGGGCATGACCCGCGAAGGTCAGGCCACGGGCAATGAGAAAATAGCCTACGAGAGCAGAAACAATGGCGACACATGTTCCTGTGAGCAAGGCGTTCTGGATAAATGATGTTGAAAACAGGTCAAACATGGGTGTTATCCTTGAAAGGAAAGATGAGGATGTATCCTTCTCATCTTTCTCGCTACTACGTTTCTGCGCCCACGACGAAGAGTCGATTGAGTGCCTGCACGACCTCGACAGGAGAGCCGTATAACTCAGACAAACGTTGGCTTGTCACCACTTCATCTGGCGTACCAAGCGCACTCTTCCCATTCGCCATATAGAGAACACGATCTACCACAGGGAGAAGCGGGTTGATGTCATGAGTGACGAGCATGACCGCCACATTCCGACTCCGGCACACTTTTGTGATTAACGCGACAATCTCTCCTTCGCGGCTAATGTCCAGGTTCGCAAGCGGCTCATCAAGCAGTAGCAGTCGTGGATTGGTGAGCAGTGCCTGAGCAATTAAGAGACGTTGTTGCTCACCTCCTGAAAGCTGTCCTACTGGCGCATTGGCAAGATCGAGTGCATCCACCTCACGCAAAACCTCATCGATGAGGACCTTTCGCTTCGGATTAGGCAAACCTGTCCCCCAACGGTTTCCGTCAAGGCCGAAGCCAACGACATCACGTGCACGTAATGCGAGGTCAGCTTCTAGTGTGCGATGTTGAGGCGCATAGCCAATATCTTTATTACCACGACGAGCAGGGCGACCTAGCACACGCACCGTTCCCGCGCTGGGCTTGATGAGGCCGAGGAACGTTTTGAGCAAGGTTGATTTGCCCGCTCCATTTGGTCCCAACATGACGATAAACTCCCCCTCGTTCACCGTCATACTGATGTCCTCTAAGATAGTACGCCCACCAAGGCGGATACGTACATGCTCTACCTCAACGACTGATACTGCTGTCACAAAACTTCCTCTTTACTTCCCAGTTCCTTGCTGCAACGCTGCTGCTAAGGCAACCAACTGATCACCCATCCATGTCTGATACGTCTTACTAGGAGGCATTGTCTCAGTAACAGGCACAACAGGGATGTTTAGTTTCTTCGCCTCGTTCTCCACATTCGTCGTGATAGGCGTCACCGTCTGCAGGTTGTAGATAAGAATCTTCGCATTTTTCTTATTGATCGAGTTGTTAATCGACGTGACCGTATCTGCTGGCGGATCAGTCCCCTCTGCATTGGCTTTCATGAACTCGAAAGGTGTGAGCACATTGAGTCCTTCAGGCATCGTTTGATAGAGGTAAATGGTCTCGGTCAACGCAACGGGTGTCTCTTTATATTTGGCGTTAATGGTGTCTATCTTCTGCTGAAGCGGTGTGAGTGACTGCTTAAATGTTGCCAAATTGCTATCGAACGTTGACGCATCAGCACTATCCAGCTTTTTCAAGGCATTGGTAATACCTTGTGCAATAGCTGGCATGTTATTAATACCGTACCACACATGAGGATTGTCAGGTAATGGATGATCGGCGAGTTTGCCACCAGTTAACAAGATGCGGTTGGGGTTTGGCGAACCAGAGAGAAGCTTATCCATCCAGTCATCGTAGCCAAGTCCGTTCTCAATCACCAGATCGGCTTTACTGACTTTTTCGGCTGTCTGTACATTCGAGGTATATTCATGGGGGTCAACGTTTGGGTCAGAGAGAATGCTGGTCACATTGACATGACTTCCTCCTAACTGCATAGTCACGTTGCCATAAAAATTCTCCGCTGCCACCACGTTCACAACTTTTGAGGACGTAGTAGAGGTACTAGATGAGGAACCACTCCCTGTTGTTGTTGTACTAGAACTGCCACAGGCGTTGAGCAAAAATACAGAGCCAATGAGGATTGATATCATCCAAGCAAAGGTCTGTTTGTGCGAAAACATAGAAATTCTCCTACAAATGAATAAGAAAAAGGCATATACATACTAAACGTATGCATATGTAACGATACAATGTATCTTTTGAGAGCATAACACAGGACAAGAACGTTGTCAATGAGATAATGTCTCAATATAAAAAGGCTTTACTCAACGATAACTCTCAAAAAGCTTTGTCTCACATATATTTCCTTGCCTTGCATCTCTTGCTGTGTTAGCATATGCACAGTTACTTAGAGAAAAGTTGCTTGACTTAACGGAAAGACCTGATTGATGGAGGAAGAGCTTGTTTGCGCTTTTTGAGCAGGAGTTTATCCAAAATGCGTTTCTTGCCGGGACGATTGTGGCTCTTGTCACTGCCATTGTTGGCTACTTTGTGGTATTGCGTGCTCAGGCATTTGCCAGTGAGAGCATCTCGGAAATTGGCTTCGCCGGGTCTACAGGTGGACCACTCTTTGGAATTACTTCGCTTCTTGGCATGTTCATTCTTACGATCCTCAGTGCGTTGGGCATGGGTGCCTTGGGTGAACGTGCCCGTGGGCGTGACGTTGAGACGGGTATGGTACTGGCCTTTGCCCTCGGTTTAGGCGTCTTATTTACAGGTCTCTATGCCTCTGGAAAAAATGCGGTTGCCACGGTGAGCGCACTCTTCGGGTCCATCTTAAGTGTGAGTCGAGGAGATGTGTTGACGACGCTCGTTTCGGGCCTTGTCGTTCTTGTGCTGCTAGCTTTTTTATTTCGGCCTCTGCTGTTTGCCTCTATTGATCCAGAGGTGGCGCAGACGCGCGGGGTGCCTATCCGTCTGCTGTCAATCGTGTTTCTCGTCTTGTTGGCAGTGACCATTGCAATGGCGATTCAAGTCGTTGGAGCATTGCTGGTGTTTGCGCTCCTGATTACTCCTGCTGCTAGTGCGGCACGATTGACCCATCGTCCTCTCACAACCATTATCCTCTCTGTCGTGTTTGGGCTTGGAATCACCTGGGTAGGGTTGATTTTGACGATTGTCGGAACAGGTCGCTACTTGCCTGCGAGTTTTTATATCGCCACCCTCGCCACCTTTACCTATTTTGTTGCTGTGGTCGTCAGTCGTTGGCACACACCACGACGTTCTCATGCGATGACTTCTCGACGCTCAACACGAGAACAGCTTGTAGGAAAAAATCATCACATAGTAGATTGAATGTTCAATCTACTATCATACATGATAGTTTGTGGAGGAACACATGAGGCATTGGACAATTGCCGACATACCAGATTTGCGTGGACGGACTGCACTCGTAACAGGCGCGAATAGCGGACTTGGTCTTGAAACGACTCGTGCATTAGCTACGAAGGGTGCGTTTGTTGTTATGGCATGTCGCAATCAGGAGAAGGGTCGTCAGGCAAAAGTAGTCATTGAGGAGAGCGTACCGGAAGCACATCTGGAACTGGCGCCGCTCGATCTATCATCTCTTGTTGCAATACGCACCTTTGCCGAACGTTTTCAAGCTGATCATACTCACCTTGATCTTCTCTTTAATAATGCTGGTGTGATGGCTATTCCCTATCGGAAGACGCAGGATAATTTTGAGTGGCAATTTGGAACGAACTACCTGGGTCATTTTGCCTTAACGGGATTGCTCCTTCCGACGATGCTAGCAACTCCTCAAAGCCGTGTGATTACCACCTCTAGTATTGTGCATGTCTCTGGAAAGATCGAGTTTGACAATCTGAACAACGAGCGTTCCTATTCGCGCTGGGCCGCGTATAGCAAGAGCAAATTGGCTGACCTGATGTTTGCCTTTGAACTGCAACGTCGCTTGAAGAGGGCAGGAACTACTACCCTCAGTATCGCAGCTCATCCAGGATTTTCTCATACCAGTTTGCAATCAACCAGTGTTACAGAGGCGCGTGCAGAGATTGAGGGTTTCATGTACTCACTCTATCCGGGTCAAAGTGCGGCGATGGGAGCTTTACCACAGTTATATGCAGCCACTGCTCCATCTCTTTCTGGTGGAGAATATATCGGACCTGATGGACTCTTCGGCTTATCCGGGTATCCAAAGAAGGTACGTGCAAGCAGACAGGCGTATAATGAGCAAATTGCTGCAAGATTGTGGGATGTATCGGTTGAGATGACAGGTGTGGAGTACGTTGCGCTACGTGCAGATACTCACAAGAAGGTATAGTTCTCCACAACTAAGGTCGCATTTTGGAAAGCTGTGCAACGTGGCGATGATGCAAGAGTGTAAATATATGCAAATATATGCTCTTTAAGCAACTGTTATACTACATGTAGTGTAAGCATTCATACTATTGATATCGTCATATAAAAATTTTGGGAGTTAGCGGGGGTAAAGGTGGATAGGGGTATGTACTGTGGAGAGCAACTCATCATTCATGTGTATCTTCTCACATTAACTATCGAGCGAAGCACTTCCTGTCAACGAGAGATCATACCAATGGCAAGTGATACGCACATAGTCCACACAAGATAAGCGCGGGCTTTCTTTTTGTCCTCAATACTATAATAACTTCACAAGGATGTATTTTCATGATTCCTATTGCACGTCCTTTTTTGGGTACCGAAGAAGAGGCTGCGGTCCTACGTGTTCTTGCATCGGGTCAACTAGCACAAGGTAAAATGGTAGCAGCTTTTGAACAGCGTTTCGCGGAGGTGTGTCATGTGCGCGAGGCTATCGCTGTCTCTTCTGGAACGGCTGCATTGCATCTTGCATTACTGGCACACGGTATTGGTCCTGGAGATGAGGTTATTACAACCGCGTTCAGCTTTGCTGCAACGGCCAACGTTATTCTCCTTGTTGGTGCTACCCCTGTGTTCGTGGATATCGACCCACTTACCTATACACTTGATCTCGATATGGTAGAGACTGCGATTACGTCACGCACCCGTGCAATTATTCCCGTCCATCTTTATGGGCATCCTTGCGATATGCCGAAACTCATGCAGCTTGCGACCGCTCATCACCTTGCGGTTATCGAAGATGCATGTCAGGCTCATGCCGCTTCTATAGATGGAAGGCCGGTTGGCAGTTTTGGTACAGGATGCTTTTCATTCTATTCCACCAAGAACATGACTACTGGTGAGGGTGGCATGGTGACGACGAACGATTCCGCGATTGCTGAAAGTATTCGCCTGATGCGTAGTCATGGGCAGAAAGAACGCTATTACCATATAGCGATGGGTCACAATCTACGCATGACTGAGATGCAAGCCGCGTTAGGGGTGGTACAGCTAGAGAAACTGGAGTATTTCACTGAGCGGCGCATTGCTAACGCGACCTATCTATCAAAGCACCTGAGTCAGGCATTGCAAACACCGTTCACGCGTCCGGGCTATCGTCATGTCTATCATCAATATACTATTCGTGTTCCTCAACAACGAGAGGAATGGATAGCACAACTTCAAATCCGAGGTGTGGGAACGGCGATACACTATCCCACGACTATATATCGACAGCCATTTTATAGAGATAGACCAAGTGCGTTTCGCATTGCACAATCATCTATGCGTGGAGAACGTGACTCACGAGAAGGAAAATATTTACCAGTGGCGGAGGAGGCAGCAGCGCAAGTATTATCGCTTCCGGTTCATCCAGGAGTGACACAAGAAGAACTTGCTCTTATTGTCAGGGAGGTTTTAGCTTTATGCGATTAAAGGTAGCTGTTATTGGTGCAGGCTCAATGGGGACAAACCACCTGCGCGTCTTAAGAGATTTTGGTGAAGAACGCATACAACTGGTTGGTGTCGCGGAGGCACATCAGCCTACGCTACAGCGCGCCGCCAGCCGCTTCAATATTCAAGGTTACAAAGACTATCAAGTAATGGTGGAGCAGACGCGACCAGACCTTGTAACGGTAGCTGTACCTACACACCTGCATTTCGAGGTTGCGGCCTATCTGCTTGAAAGAGGAATACATATCCTGCTTGAGAAGCCGATGACGCAGACGCTTGAAGAGGCGCAGACCCTCATTCAACTGGCTCAACGTGCAGGAGCGAAGATCGCGGTAGGACACATCGAACGCTTTAATCCCGCTATTGTCGAGTTGAAACGTCGTATTATTTCTGGTGAACTTGGTCAGATTTTTCATCTGCATGCGCGGCGACTTGGCCCTTTTCCGCCGCGTATTCGTGACGTTGGCGTGACACTCGATCTTGCTACTCATGATATCGACGTGATGCGCTATCTTGTTGATGCCGAGGTCGAGCGTGTCTACGCGGAGACGCAGCAACACGTTCATAGTACTCACGAAGACCTACTGCTTGGTATTCTCCATTTCGCCAATCATGCAATAGGGATGCTGGATGTGAATTGGCTTACTCCTACGAAGGTACGCGAATTGAGCGTGACCGGGGAACGCGGTATGTATCTTGTCAATTATCTAACTCAGGATATCTATTTTTATGAAAATGACTACACAACCACAACATGGGACACATTGCGCTCTCTATCCGGCGTGAGTGAGGGAACCATGAGACGTTTCAAGGTGCAGAAAACTGAGCCGTTGCGTCTGGAGTATGAAGATGTGCTTTCAGCTATTGAGCACGATATGGCTCCTACTGTTACAGGCGAGGATGGTCTGGCAGTTTTAGGTACAGCACTTCGACTGGTAGCCTCTACTCGTACCGCAGAACTCATCGCGGTAGAGCCATTGGATCGTGTGAAAGTGGAGGCACACCATGTATTCTAATAGTGCTTCGACCGTGATGGTCGTTGGATTGGGCAAGATTGGTCTTCCACTTGCCGTGCAGTATGCTTTGCAGGGGTGGCACGTCATTGGTTGTGATAGTAATGCTGCGGTAGTCGAGACGATCAATGCGGGTCGGTCACATGTGCAAGGAGAGCCTGAGTTAGCATATGAAGTGTCGCGTCTCGTTACCGAAGGTCGGTTGTGCGCAACGCTAGATATTGCAATGGCAACTCAGAAATCACGAGTGATTGTGGTGATTGTTCCCGTTATCATTGATGCCAATCACGAGACAAATTTCGCAAATATAGATGAGGTCACTACAACAATAGGCGCGAATCTGCAACCCGACACACTTGTTCTTTATGAAACAACTTTGCCCGTGGGAACAACAGCGTATAGATTGAGAACTTTGCTTGAGCATGCCTCGGATTTGAAAGCAGGGAAAGACTTTTTCCTTGCCTATAGTCCAGAACGGGTCTCCTCTGGTCACATCTTTCACGATTTACGGACCTATCCGAAAGTCGTAGGTGGCATTGATAGAAAGAGTACAGAGGCGGCTGCTGCATTCTATCGCTCTGTTCTGCCTGCTCAGATTATCACTACAGCTTCTACTGACGAAGCCGAGTTTGTGAAGCTGATTGAGACAACCTATCGAGACGTGAATATAGCTCTTGCAAATGAGTATGCGTGTTTTGCCGATATGCACAATCTCGACGTTACCACGGCGATTGCTGCTGCTAATACACAGCCATACTCGCATATCCACACACCAGGTGTTGGTGTGGGAGGGCACTGTATTCCTGTCTATCCTTATTTCTTGCTGGCTGGCGTAGAGAAGGAAATTCCCTATTCTGCACCTACTACAAGTAATATCTCTGCTTCTTATAGTAGCTTCCAGTTACCTGCATTGCACTTGCCGCGTGCCGCACGCACTATCAACGATGCTATGGCGAGCTACGCAGTTAGCCGCGTCGAGGAAGTCGTCGGGTCACTCGTTCAACAGGCTGTGCTGGTGCTTGGAGTAGCGTACCGAGGCGATGTGCGTGAAACGGCATTTACAAGCGCGAAATTGTTGCAAGAGGCACTTATACAACGTGGTGCGACGGTGTACGTTGACGATCCGCTCTTCACGCATGATGAACTATGTGCACTTGGCTATAATCCTCTTTCACCAGAGGTCGAGCCGCGTATATGTGCTGTTATTCTACAGGCCGCTCATCAGAGCTATTCCACATTCGACTTTGGGCGTTTGACGCACTGTAGTATTGTACTTGATGGGCGTAGAATGCTGCAAAAGGAACAGATAAAGGCATTGGGAATGCGCTACCTCTTCATTGGCGATGGAAAACGTGGACAAACTCAAACGCATGCTGCTGATGAGGTAGTAGAGAAGACGAGAAGTGATGCTGAGCAGTATGTGCTTCATGGAAAGCGAGTTTAATAATGAAACTGGTTTCCATCGTGGGAGCGCGTCCCCAGTTTGTCAAACTCGCTCCGGTCAGTCGAATGCTGAGGCAGCGACATGAAGAACTTGTTATTCACACCGGTCAGCATTATGACTATCGCATGTCATCTCTTTTCTTCGAGGAACTGGCATTGCCGGAGCCAGACTATCATCTTCATGTCGGTTCTGGGTCGCATGGAAAGCAAACGGCGCATATGCTCGATGAGATTGAGCAGGTGCTCTTGAAGGTGCAGCCGGATTGGATGATCGTTTTTGGTGACACAAATTCAACGCTCGCAGGTGCATTAGCCGCCGCGAAATTGCATATTCCTGTTGCTCATATTGAAGCAGGGTTACGCAGCTATAATCGGGCGATGCCAGAGGAGATCAATCGTGTTGTCACCGATTGCCTTTCACAGCGTCTGTTCTGTCCAACGGAAACGGCGCGGAAGCAGCTAGAACGAGAGGGGATGGTCACAGGAGTTGAGGTGGTAGGGGACGTTATGTATGACATTCTCTTGCAGATGCAACCCAAACTTGCCGCCAATGCTCAGGTACTTCTACCAACACTGCGTGTGATGCCACAACAGTACGTACTGGCAACGGTGCATCGCGCCTCGAATAGTGATGATGTTGAAGCGATGCGTAACATTGCTTCCGCCTTGAATAGTCTCGACATGCCCGTTATCTTTCCTATTCATCCGCGTACACAAGCGCGCTTAGCAACGTATGACATTACCTGGAATGATCATATTCATTTTATCGAACCAGTTGGCTATCTTGATATGCTCACGCTTGAGGATGCTGCCCACTGTGTTATCACCGATTCTGGCGGTGTGCAAAAAGAGGCATTTTTTCTCTGTACGCCTTGTATCACTCTGCGAGAGGAGACAGAGTGGCCTGAGACTGTAGAGGTGGGATGGAATGTACTCGTTGGAACCAACGACGCAGCCATCATAGAAGCTGTACACCAGAACAGACCTGCACCATCACTACATCATCCTTTTGGACGTGGAGATGCAGCGGCACGGATCGCAAAGGCTTTTCAATAATGATTTATTAAGAATGTCGATGGATTATATTGTATGACACATATTCTTTTTATAACTCCCTATTACCCACCGGAGAAGGCCGCTCCGGCAGTACGCATTAGTGAAACCGCTCAACATTTAGTGAAGCAAGGCCATAGCGTGACGGTGCTTACCACCGTCCCAAACTATCCAACTGGTATCGTTCCTCCTGAGTATCGCGGTCATTTGGTACAGCAAGAATTGCGGGATGGTGTGCGGATTGTGCGAGTATGGAGCTATACGAGTCCTAACAAAGGTTTTTTACGTCGAATTGTGGCGCAACTCTCCTTTGGTTGTCTCTCACCCATTCTCGGCTGGCAAGCAGTTGGACGCCCTGACATGATGATCGTTGAGTCGCCACCGCTCTTCGATGCATTTGCGGCACGCCTTCTTGCTTGGGGAAAGCGATGTTCCTTCATTTTTACAGTTTCCGATATCTGGCCCGCGTCGGCTGTGCAGTTAGGCATGTTGCATAATCCCTTGCTAATACGGCTCGCTGAATGGTTAGAATGGTCAACCTATCATCGTGCAAGCGCGGTCTGGGCGTTGACAGAGGGAATACGGACACTGCTAATTCAACGTGGGTTGGAAGAGGAACACGTTTTTACGTTGACGAATGGTGTAGATACCACAAAGTTTTGTCCACGCGACAAAGTGCAGGCGCGTGCGACATTGCATTGGGAAGATACGTTTACTGTTCTTTATGCCGGTACGCATGGACTCGCACATGGTCTTATGACTATATTAGAGGCTGCCGAGCAGTTGCGTGATTATACGAACATTCGTTTTGTGCTGGTTGGTGATGGTGCGACAAAGACAGATTTGATAGCATACGCAAGAAAACGTAGCCTTACAAATGTCACGTTTCTTGACACACAACCACATGAACATATGCCCTTGCTCCTGGCAGGAGCCGATGTGTGTCTTGTACCACTTCGCAAAGTTCCACTCTTTGAAGGCGCACTTCCATCAAAGATGTACGAGGTAATGGCTTGTGCCCGTCCTATCTTGTTGGGAGTTGATGGGGAAGCACGGCGGCTCGTAGAGCAAGATGCAGGTGCGGCTATCTATGTGGAACCAGAGAACGCAGATGCACTAGCAGAGGCCATTCTACATCTATATGAGCATCCAGAAATTGCAGATGCACTAGGACAACGTGGGCGGATGTTTGTCGAACGTCATTTTGAGCGTACTCAACTTACAAAGACACTTGAAACTCACCTCGTTGTAGCGCAAAGGTCTTAATATATCTGAACCTTAGTGTATGTTTGAACAAAAAATACAGGATTTTATGATGAAGGAGGTTGAAAACACATGAAGAATGGGGTGACTGATCCAGCACCTTTGATGACATCTACAAAAATTTCTCATCCAAATATCGTGTTTGACGCTCTATTGAGGAATGCGATACAGACGGAGGATGCAGTAACTACTGGCTCGACGCTCTATCATATCTGGTGCATAGGAATAAATATTACTTTTGGCATAATCGGCGTAATTATTCTTTTCGTATTGCTTCTTATATTGGCACCTTTGATGCTACTCGACTCGCCCGGCCCTATCTTTTACTACCAGCAACGAGTGGGCTATATGGGAAAAATCTTTTGGATAATCAAGCTACGCTCAATGCGTCAGCATGCGGAGCAGAGTGGGCAAGCTATCTGGGCAACAAAGCGTGATTCGCGTGTCACGCGCATTGGACACTTCTTGCGTGCTACCCATATTGATGAATTGCCACAGGTGATCAATATCTTACGTGGAGAGATGAGTTTGATTGGTCCACGACCAGAACGCGAAGTCTATGTGCGCGAATTAGAACGGATACATCCAGAGTACCGTGCACGTTTGCTTGTTACGCCGGGACTGACCGGGCTAGCGCAAGTAAATTATGGATATGGTGATACCAGTAAGAGCGAGCTAGAGAAACTACGATATGATCTTTCATATATTCAACAGAGATCAATAAAAATGGATGTTCTTATTCTTTTGAAAACAGTGATTGAGGTGTTAGGTGGTCATGGAGTCTAAATTTCAAAATAGCGTAGGTGTGACAGATACTCAGGAGCCTGAGAACGCGAATTCGCGTTTGCCGCGAACCACTTTTTTACCGTTCGCGGTGCCACACATCACACAGGTTGAGATTGACGAGGTGGTAGACACGTTGCGTTCCGGCTGGATCACCACAGGTCCCAAAACAAAACGTTTCGAGCGTGCATTTGCTGAGCGAGTGCATGCTCCTCATGCAGTTGCTGTCAATTCCGCGACTGCCGCAATGCACCTTGCACTCGATGCTATCGGACTACAGGCGGGTGACGAAGTAATTGTTCCCGTTTATACCTTTACTGCCACTGCCGAGGTTGTTGTCTATTATCGTGCATGTCCCGTTTTTGTCGATGTCGATCCTGTGACATGTAATCTCGATCCAAATCTGTTAGAGCAACATATTACTCCGAAGACTAAGGCGATCATCGTCGTGCATATAGCCGGCTTGTCTGCTGAAATGGATGCTATTCTCGATATCGCACATCGGCATAATATACCTGTCATAGAGGATGCAGCACATGCTTTTCCCGCGAAGTATCGCGGACGTATGATTGGTTCTCTCAGCGATATGACGGCATTCAGCTTCTATGCGACAAAAACGCTGTCTACGGGCGAAGGAGGAATGCTCACCACGGCAAACGAGCAGTATGCACAACACGCCTCCCTGATGTCGCTTCATGGTATCAGCCGTGACGCCTGGAAACGCTATAGCAAAGAGGGAAGTTGGTTTTATGAGGTACTACAAGCTGGCTATAAGTACAACATGACTGACATCGCGGCCTCGCTCGGCATACATCAACTGGAGCGCAGTGAGGCATTGCTGGCACGTAGACGAAGTATTGCACAGCGCTATACGCAGGCATTTCAGCAGTGGCCCGAAGTGGAGACACCTCCGAATCCAGCGCATTGCGAACATGCATGGCATCTCTATATCTTACGTTTGCGGTTGGAACGCCTTAGCATCGGACGTGATGACTGTATCAAGGCGTTGACTGCGGCACAAATTGGCACGAGTGTTCATTTCATTCCGCTCCACCTGCATCCCTTCTATCGCAACACATATGGACTGAAGCGTGATGATTTTCCTGTCGCGCTTTCCGCTTACGAAAGGGCCATTTCTCTACCTATCTATCCGGGGATGACTGAAGAGGATGTCGAGGATGTCATCGCCGCAGTGAAGCAGCTTATCACGACGCATACAAAATAAAAAAGTTTGAAGAGAGGATACAACTCTCTTCAATATATTCATTTCTCTCAAGTAGAGAGTAAGAGGTAAGTGGGAAAGTGGAAGAATGAGGATGAAATTATGAATCAATTCTTACATACGGGCTATCGTCAGCCTATTAATGTGGCGGAACTACTAGACCGTGAGGTAGTTCCACTCCGAACGGCAGAGACATATGCACTTTTACGAGGACAGGCCGTGCTTGTCACGGGGGCCGCAGGATCAATTGGCTCAGAACTGTGTCGCTTGATACTCAACGATGAGCCTGAGTACCTTATTGCTCTTGATAATAATGAAACGGGCCTGTTTGATCTCGCGGAAAGTGTGCGAACACATCCGTTTGCTGATCGTCTCCGTGTATGCATCGGCGATATCACAAATAAGGCGCGAATGCGGCGTATTTTCGCTGAGACAAGCCCACGCATTGTTTTTCACGCAGCCGCGTACAAACACGTGCCATTGCTTGAGCAACACCCTATTGAAGCTATACGTACCAATGTTCTTGCAACCTATTCCTTGTGTAGTCTTGCGCGTGAAAGTGGTGTGGCACGTTTCGTGTTTATTTCTAGCGATAAGGCGGCTGAACCTGTGAGTGTCCTGGGTGCCTCAAAGCGCATTGGCGAACTGATCGTACAGTCACAAGGAATGCAAGATGTTGAAGAAACAACCAGTTTCTCCTCGGTACGTTTCGGTAATGTTATGGGAAGTCGTGGTAGCGTCATTCCAATTTTTGCTCAACAGATTGAGCGAGGAGGGCCAGTAACGGTAACGCATCCCGATGCTACCCGTTACTTCATGACTATTTCTGAAGCATGTGGGCTAGTAATCCTTACAGCCGCGATTGCGAACCAGAGTTGCCTCTATTTGCTGGATATGGGAAGTCCTATACGCATTCTTGACCTTGCAACCAAGATGATTTCTAGTCAGCGGTCCTCTTTAAAGAAAGACATTGATATTGTGTACACCGGCCTACGACCAGGCGAGTGTCTGCACGAGAAATTAGTGGCAGTAGATGAGGAATTGCAACCGACAAGCTATAGCAAGATTTTCTGCGTTCGTCGTCAAACACATATACCTACGCGCTCGACCATTGCACAGTGGATGCAGATGCTAGAGAACAAGTTGTATCAAGAGAATGTGTCGATGTTGCGCGATTCTTTGCTTACTATGGTACGCAAACAAGAAATTGCCACGCCATCTTTCAGTGCCGCAAATCTTCTCTCCTCTATTGATATCTCGCCGCTTCACACTCTCTCAACAGCTTCTATGGAGCTAACGGCTGTATATAATCAGGAGAGGTTGGCAAAGTGAAGAGTAAGCAAGAGTATCTGACTGCTGTACGTGTCTCTTCGCCTCCACCTACAAAAAGACGAAGACGTTTACTCTTGTCGATCACGGGTATAGTATTTTTGCTCTGCGCCATCAGTTCGACCACATTTGTCGGTTATCAGATGTCTGTGGCGCAGTATCGACAAGATACATCGTTAGCGAATGAAGGTGTGCAACACTTACAGCAGGTCGAAACGATTTTCAAAGGAGGTTCGCAACATCTCTTCGAGTTGAACACTATTGATAGTGTTCAGCGTGAGTTTGGGAGCGCGGAGGGTGATTTTACACGTCTACAAGCAAACCTTCAGAGTGTGCCAGGAGTCAGTACACATCTTCCTGTCTATGGAGGTGAACTGCAAGCAGCCTTTACACTGGTTCCAGCGGCCCTTAATGTTGCACAGGCAGGAATAGTAGGATGCACGTTGCTTCGTACATTGATAACGCGATTTCAAAATCCTTTGAGTAGTAAGGGACAAGGGCTTACTTCTGCCGACATGCTGAGTATCAGCCAGAATGCACAACAAGTTATTACCACACTTTCACACGCACTCGATCTGATGAGCCAGGTGAAACTGGGTGATGTACAATTCAGTCCGCGACTCAGTAAGATGCTAGGTGTGGTACAGATGGAGATACCGACAGCGCGTCAATGGCTGGGCGTTTTTGAGAAATTACTGCCAGGACTTCCAAACTTGCTTGGTGTTGGTACACCTACATCATTCTTAATTGAGATGCTTGACTCAAGCGAACTACGTCCCGGCGGTGGCTTTATCGGAAATTATGGTATCGCCACATTGTCAGGAGGTCGGCTGCTTAAGGCAAATATTACCGATGTAGACCTGCTTGACCACCCTTTTGTGACACAAGGAAATGTCATTCCCTATCCACCTGCATACTCATGGTTTCCATTGTCTCATGAAAGTTGGAGTTTACGGGACTCCAATCTCAGTGCGAACTTTCCAACCTCCGCCCAGTATGGTGAGCAAAACTACCATCGAGAAGGGGGGAACGTGCCAGTACAAGGTGTGATTGCGATAACACCTGTCCTGATTCAGAAGGCACTTGCTATTACTGGTCCCATCTACATGCCAGAATATCAGGAAACTATCACTCCAGAGAATATCATTACGCAAATCCATTTCCATCAGTTAGGAGCCGCCGGGGAAGGTCCTGATACAATTGCCTCACCGGATGGGCATTCATCGCTCCGAAAACGTTTCAGCGAGCTGCTGGCGGAACATTTTCTTGAGCATGTGCATCAACTCTCATCATCTGCTCTTCCCAAGTTTCTGCAAGTGTTACTTGCTGGTTTGCGAACGAAAGACCTACAGTTGTACTTCAATGCAAGTGAGGCCGAAGCAGTGTTACATATGGCACATGTTGACTCGACTATTGCGTCCTATGATAGCGATTCCCTGATGGTAGTTGATACAAATATTGCGGCGGATAAGGCTAACACCTTCATACACTACACGTTGAACGATCAGGTGATAATTGACACGCAAGGCAATGCTATTCACCAGACAACGCTCAATTATGTCTGGGACATCCCTGGTACCGACTACGGCAACCCCATCTATCAGGATGTTGTGTATATCTATGTACCACCCAATGCAGTCTTAACTGGACAAATAGGTCCAGTATATGAAAAAGGATATGAGTTCGGGCGCGAGAGGTGGGGAAGTTACGTTAAAATTTCCTATGGACAGTCAAAGATTATAAAGCTGTACTGGGAAGTTCCTCATGCCACTGTAAAAGACCAGCAAGGGGGATGGCATTATCAGTATGAAGTTCAACGACAGGCGGGTGTTCTTTGGCAAATGCATGTACAGATGATGCTTCCTTTGCACGAAGCGATAACCAATGTACAGGGCGGGCTGCTACGTGAGAGTGCTCAGCAAGCATATTTTACTGGTGCACTGAATGAAGATACAAATATGTCTGTATCCTGGAAACAAACGTAGTAGAGTACGAGGGAAGGAGGAAAGAAATATATGCTTGATATACATCTGCATATTTTACCCGGTGTGGATGATGGACCGGCTACACTACAGGAGTCGATAGTACTAGCTCAGGCACTTGTACAGGAAGGCATCGAAGCCGCTATCGCAACACCGCATTCTAACGATGAATATCCACGCTATTCAGCAGCAGAAATTCGCGCACGAGTCAATGAGTTACAGCAGGTATTGGAGCAGCAGCGTATTCCACTACGTCTCTTTGCTGGTCACGAGGTTCTTATCCGTCCCGGTCTCGTAGAAGATATTCAGACAGGAAGGGTTGCAACACTCAATGGAAGTCGGTACCTGCTCTTAGAGTTATGGAACACAATGTGGTTGCCTGAGACGGAGCAGGTCATTTTTGAACTGCAATCACACGGCATTGTACCGATCATCGCGCATCCTGAACGCTATCGTACTATTCAAAAAGACCCAGCGCGGCTCGCGGTCTTGATCCAACACGGAGCGTTGACGCAATTGACAGCTAGTAGTGTACTTGGCATTCATGGAAGCACAGTGCGACGTACTGCTGAGGTGCTAGTGAAGCAAGGTTTGATTCATTGTATCGCGTCTGACGCACACGGAATGCACAAGCGTCCACCATGCGTTGCTCAGAGCCTGCAACCGCTTGAAAAGCTTGTTGGTCAGAAACGTTTGCACCAAATGATGGAAATATGGCCTACCACCATTGTAAAAAATGAGTTGGGAAAGAGTGAGGTTGCATACAGTGAGAGTACGAACGGTGCAGAGAAAAAACGCTTCTTGCACTTTTTGCGGTCACGATAGCGTATTTCATTATGAATACGCATGTCCACAATATATAGAGGAGAGGAATAAGGTTGATGGATGTAGAAGGTTCACTCAAACGAGGAATAGCAGGGAAACATGTTGTAGTCACAGGTGGAGCAGGCTTTATAGGAAGTCACTTGGTTGATTTGCTCATTGAAGCAGGAGTCGGGCAGCTGAGCATTATTGACAATTTTTTTCTCGGTACATCGGCTAATCTCGTCGATGCGAGAAGTAGAATGGCAGATATGCAAGTTCTGCATATTGATGCATCAAACGAACATGCTGTACGCAACGCGTTTGCTACGTTAGGCACTGTGGATGTTGTGTTCGATCTTGCCGTCATTCCCTTGCCTACATCTCTTGAGCAACCACAGTTTTGCTTCGATACGAATGTACGTATTACGTCAATACTCTGCGAATTGTTACGTGAAGGCTATTTTGGCACATTGGTGCATTTCTCTTCATCGGAGGCATATGGTTCTGCTCACGCTATTTCTATGAGCGAACAACATCCTCTCGAACCTCTCACTCCTTATGCTGCGAGTAAGGCTGCTAGCGATCACCTTGTACGTACCTATGCCACCACATTTGGTGTTGACGCGCTTGTCGTGCGTCCATTCAATAACTACGGTCCGCGCCAGAACGATCAACAGTATGCAGGTATCATTCCAACGATGCTCCGTTGCGCCTTCGAGGGGCGAGATTTTCTACTATTTGGAGATGGTCAACAAACACGAGATTACATTTACGTGATGGACACTGCGCGAGCTGTGCTGGACCTGTATCAGTGTTCGCGTGCGCGTGGTCACGTTGTGAATATTGGTTCTGGTCAGGAAATAAGTATGATTGCGCTCAAAGAGAAAATCGAAAACCTTCTGGGAAAGCGTATACCAACTCGACAATGCGAAGAGCGACCGGGTGATGTTCGTCGTCATCGCGCGGATATCACCTTACTGAAAAGTTTGATCGACTTTGAGCCACGCATCTCGATTGACGAGGGATTAGCCAATACAATAGAATTTTATCGTACTCGCACGTATTTGCTCGCAGGGGAACGCTAATGCGACTGTTAGTTACTGGTGCCTCCGGCTTTCTTGGGCGTAATGTGTTGCTTGCTCTTCCACGTTCCTGGCAGGTGGTTGCTCTCTATCGTCCAGGTAATAGCACATTTTTGGAATTTGTAAACACTTCTCAATTGAGCCATGTACAACCTGTTGCTTGCGATTTGACGAATATTCAACAGGTACAGCAGGTGGTAGAAGACTACGGTGGAGAGTTTGATAGTTGTCTTGCCCTCGCAAGCAACACGTCCATTCCTTTTTCAATTGAGCAACCTGCTCAAGACTTGATAACGAATACTCTGAGCATGTTGAATATTTTACAGAGTTATATGTTTGATCATCTGGTGTATCTCTCATCTGGTGCGGTTTATATTGGATTGACAGGGCTTGTAGGACCATCGTCGGCAGTCTCACCAACTCTTCCCTATGCCATCTCGAAGCTAGCCTCTGAGCAGTATGTTCGCGCTTCTGCTCTCCACCGCCAATCACCTAAACGTGCAACGCTCATACGTTTCTTTGGTGCGTATGGACCTTATGAACCTGAGCGCAAACTGTACACGAAGCTGGTGCGCCGTTTCGCTTTTGAGCGTAACCCACACTTTACGGTGATAGGCGATGGAGAAAACTTTATTGACGCGATGTACGTCGATGATGCAGTTCAGGCCCTTCTTGCCGTGCTTGATGCACCACCTGAGATAGGAAGCCGTTGTATTGATTTAGGCGTTGGACGTGGTGAGAGCGTGAACCAAGTTGTCACACGTGCAGCTCACACTTTTGGAGTAGAGCCACACATCCAGCATGTAAGGGCCTCTGCCGAGTATATACAATTTTTTATTGATCCACAACTCTTTGCACACGCTTACAACTTTACACCAACCATACCTTTAGAAGATGGATTGAAACGTCTCGCCGCTCATCTAGGGCATGAGGATGCACAAAGGTCACTTTGAGCACATGACGACTTAGTACTTTTGACTACTAAATTTTGCACGCTTTATACAATGTAAAGTGATACTGAGCTTTGCAATGTACTATATAGAAAGTGTATTGGAGCGTAAGGGATACTTTGTGATGATGTCACAAAATCTAGAGGCAGAACTGGGATGTATTTAGGGAAGGGAAGGGACGGGAAGGAAAATGACGCTTGAACGCTATTGGGCAACTATGCTCAAACAATGGAAGTTCATCGTTCTCTGCTTTGTAGTTGTTGGATCAGGAGCATTTGTAGGTAGTAAATTGACAACGCCAATTTACCAGTCTACCGTATTAGTCCAAGTCGCTCTACAATCGTCGAGTAGTCAAGCTGATATCAATAGTTTGCTCGCAAGCGATCAGCTTGTGCAAACAGAGTCAGCACTTGCGACAAGTGATACTGTGCTAAGCGAGGTTGCGTCGCACTACAAAGGCATGACACTTGAGCAACTTTCGGCAATGGTAACATCCACCCCCAGGTTGAACACGCAATTATTCGAGATTGATGTACAAGACTCAAGTACGACGCAAGCGGCGAAATTAGCAAATGATGTCGCGAACACGCTCATTAAGGAGCAACATGATATAGCGTCTCAAGATAATAGCCGTTCTTTGCAGCAGGTGCAACAGGACTTAGGTGCGACGAGAAAACAGATTGACGCTATCACTTCTCAAATCTCCTCGTTACAAGCTGAGGGTGACAAGCCAGGGCAAGTAGCTGTTCTACAGTCTCAGCTAAGTGGCCTACAAGAGCATTATACACAGTGGCAAACGCTCCTTGCACAGTTGGAATTAACGGCTGCCCAGGATGGAAATTTTCTTCGTGTGGCACAGGTGGCACAGGTCAGCTTAAGTCCTGTTCGTCCTCAGGTGCTACTGAACACTGCCCTCGGTTTTGCGAGTGGCTTGTTCTTGGGGGTGTTGCTGGCTGTCTTATTTGAATTGCTAGACACTCGTGTCCGTACAGCAGAGGCACTTTCAGAATTACTTGGATTTCCCATCTTGGCGAAGATACATTTTCTTAAGGACAAGAATAAACAAGGCGAGGAGATTATCAATCCGGTAGGACACACTCACAATGTCGAGTCCTATCGTATCTTACGCACGAATGTTGGTTTCTCATCTGTAGATAAACCACTTCGTACTCTTGCCGTAACGAGTGCGCTTCCTCATGAAGGCAAAAGCACCGTCGCTGCCAATTTAGCGATTTTTATGGCAAAAGCTGGAAAGAACACATTGTTAATCGACGCAGATTTACGGCGCCCAACTGTATATCAGAAATTTAATCTGCCCCTCGATAAAACAGGGTTAAGCAATGCTATCTTAGCTTGCTCACATCAACTCGCTCACTCCAACGATTTTGCTTCCGAGCCAGTAGCTACGCGTATTTCACTTGAGCCTTATATGCACTCCGTGAGTATACCGAATTTGCGCATTATGCCAAGTGGTCCTCTACCACCCAATCCCCCTGAACTATTGGACTCAAAGGCAATGACCCAATTCCTTCATGAGGTCACTCAATGTGGTGCAGAGATTGTTATTATTGACACACCGCCGCTCATTGGCTTGTCTGATACCAATATTCTTGCTTCAAAGGTAGACGGGACGATTCTCGTAGTGGATATCACACAAGCGAATAAAAAGAATATCAAGTCAGTGAAAGCGTTGCTTCTACAAGCAGGTGCTCATGTCCTTGGTTGTGTTATTAACAAGGAAAGTGTTTCTAAAAATGGCACAAATGCTTATTACTACTATTATTCTCAAGATCATTCATCGGAAGGAAAGCAGGAAAGTCTGTTTGAGCCAAATATAGCACATCCTACACTTTCTTTACCTGCCGAGGTAGGGGCACAGACACCTTTTGTCCCAAGCAGCTCAGCGAATGCTCTAGCGCAATACCAGCATAATGGACGTACTAACTAAATAACTAGAAATGTAGAGGACGAAGGGCATATGCGTATTCTGCATATACATAATATCAACGGAGTAGCTGAAACGTTTAATAGAGAACTTATTCAACGTGGATATTGCTCTTCGCTCTATCAACCGAATCTTGAGGGAAGTGGGGCGGCTTTACCAATAAAAATAGCGAAGATGCCTCAACGCTTATTTAGCTTACGGGATGTTGTCAAGGAGCTTTGGTCTAACAAATTTGATATTGTACATATTCACTGGGCAAGCTATGGGCTGCTTGGACTGGCGGGTAACACTCCATTTATCATAGAGTGTCACGGTGATGATGTACGCTCTCGGTTGCGACATCCATTATTTCGTGTACTCCTTCGTGCTTTTTTACGGAAAGCCTCGGTCGTTCTCTGTATCACGCCAGACCTTTTAGATGTTGTACGAGAGGTAACTCCAAGGGTGCTGTTCTTACCCGGTCCCATAGATACAGACCTGTTCGCACCCAAAACGAACGAACCGCTAAACGACACACATCCTCGCACAATTCTCCTTTTCACACGTCTTGATCCTGTCAAAGGATGTGACATTGCCATACAGGGTATTGTTCAATTCGCAAAACGCCATCCCGATGTTCGGGTGAAATTGTTAGAATGGGGACCACTTAGTGCTGTGTACAAACAACGGTACCAAGAACTATTTGAGTTCATCCCTTTTGTTGCTTCCGACCAAGTTCATGAACTGATACAATCGGCAGATATTGTCGTAGGACAGGTGGCTTCCGGCGTTTTAGGTTTGTCAGAGTTACAGGCTATGAGTTGTGCTAAACCAGTTATTACCTCCTTCCTATATAAGGATGCATATCCAACACTCCCTCCATGTTGTCAGGCAACAAACGCCTTAGCTGTTGAGCAACAGCTCGAAAATCTGTATCTGCACCCAGAAAGAGGTGCTGAGCTTGGACAGAGAGCGAGAGCGTGGATCATCGAGAACCATAGAACTCAGGTACTTACAGACCAACTTGAGGAGCTTTACTACTCAATAGTGAAACAAAAGCGGAGTAGAGGGAAACTTTGTGAATAGTATAATCAAGAAAAACGTGTTTTCTGCCTTCATGTCACGACAAGCTTTTTTAGTACTGGCTGCTATTCCAGTTATAGCTGTTTTTGGTTTCCTATCAGTCCGATTGGGATCAGCCATTGCTTTGATTCTTCCTGTGCTACTTGTGTTCATCCTTCTCGTGCTTGCACGCCAACAAGAGCTACTCGCAGCTCTTATTCTCTTTCTGCATCTCTATGTCGATTGGTACTTAGGTTTTTCTGTGGTCGCGCAAGCAATCACAATTACCCTCCTTGTTGTCTTTTTCGTTCTCCGCTCACCTCGTTATCCTTGGGCGAAACCGCGCGTATTATGGCTCTGGATACTGTTATTACTACTCGCTATTTCTCCAACAATAAGGGGCACGACCAGTATTCATGAGGCTCTCTACTATTTCCCCGATGTTCTTGGCGGTAGTCTGCTGATGATCTGGCTTGGAACACTTCTTGCACGAGATGTTGCAAGCGTTGCCCGTGCTTTTACATATATTGCCGCCGTTGGAACAGTGTTGGCTCTCATTGGAATTATTCAATACAAGACGGGGATATTATTGTTCAAGTCAGCTCGTTTTGATGCATCTATCAATGCGGCAGATAACTATGTATTGCTACAAGGTTCCACCATTTTTCGCATAGGTTTGTTCTTTGTCAATCCCGATTGGAGTGGTGCCTTTTTTGCGCTGATGCTTTTCATTCCTTTTGGACTTTTTGTTTATACATCGTCTATCCCGCTTAAAATCATATATCTGATACAGACTATTCTTTTGTTGCCCGCACTGCTTTTTACCTATAGTAATGGTGCTTGGATAGGTGTCTTTGTAGGACTCTTAGTATTTACTGTACTTGTTGGAAGAAATTATTACCGCGTCCTCATTCTCTCGGTTGGAGGTATTGTTGTCGTTCTCGCCTTGACCCTCTTTTCTTCTCAAATACTGCTGCAAATTCGACATGCATCAGGACAGCAAGAGCTTTCACTACGGTTGGGAGCGTGGGAGACAGGAATAAAGGTTATGCAAGCTTTTCCTTGGTCTGGTATTGGTTTAGGGCTAACTCGATATCTTCAAGGTGCTGAGCCATATAGAGTTCCAGCACAATATATCAGTTTGGCTCACCCCCACAACTCGTATATCGAACTTGGAGCTATGGGAGGTATTCCTCTACTTCTAGTTTTTGTCGCATTGCTCTCATACGCACTATGGCAGGCGTGGCGTATCCGTTTCTTCTGTGATCGTCCCGCACGTGCTTTATTCGCTGGTGGTATTGCTGCTATTGTAACAATAAGCGTTAACAGCTTTAGTATCAACGAGTGGACGCTTCCTCCTCTAGCGGCCTTTGGGTGGCTTATTCTTGGCATTATTTCATCACCACTTCTGGAAAAAAGCCTGGCAACTGTGGATGTATCAGAGCCTATACAAGAGGTAATACTGGAGAACGAGTCAGCCGCTCTAGCAATCGAACTCGTTCATAGGTAAAAAGAATAAAATAGCATGATGAAGAAAATGGAACCTCGTCACTATGAAAAAGAGCCTGTAAGCGATGCTACTCCCTTTGCACCAGATGATCTCGCTCTACAACCTACTTGTTCTCTGCCCTTAGTTGAACCAGATGATCTTTCTCTCCAACCAACCAATTCTTTGTCTATTGTTCATGATGAGCAGAAGACAGAGAAGCAGTTCATCTCTGCATTGAATAAACAAAGAACATCATTGAAATCTTTTCCGGGAATTGAAAAGAGAGTCTCTTCGTCGAGACAAGAAAGCCAACATGAGTACGATTGGTCTGTTGCACTTGTACCAACACTTATCATGCCAACTCCTGTTGTCATGGAGGACATCGCGCTTACTCCAACACTCATTATGCCCATTCCCGTTCCTGCACAGGATAATAAGCTTGATAACACCTCTTCGCAGCCAGGGAGTAACGTAGAAACACTACGTAAGCTTTTGAAAAGTTCAGGCATCTATGCACTCGCATCAGTTGCTACACCACTTATCACGCTTGGTCTTTCTCCGTTTTTAGCACGGCATCTTACACCATCTGAGTATGGTGCCTTTACTATCATAAATACTTTTGTCAGCCTTATGGCAGGAATAACACAATTGGGGTTGGGGTCTGCTTTCTTCCGCGCATATAGTTATGATTATTCAGGTGAAAAAGAGAGACGCGACGTGCTGGCGACGGTCAACACGTTGCTTGGTATTACTTCAATTGCTACAGTTATCATCATGTGTATTAGTGCCTCATGGCTTGCAACGTTTCTCTTTGGTCAGTCCTCGTTTAGCACTATTATCTACCTGGGAGCCGTAATTGTTCTTTTACAAAACCTTACGGTTCCTGGTTTTTCCTGGCTACGCGCAGAAAATAAACCATTATTGTATTCTTTGCTTTCCATTAGTAATCTGCTTATTTCATTAGCAACAAATCTTGTCCTGATAGGAATATTCTCTTTCGGTTTGACCGGAGCGGTGCTTGGGCTAGGAAGTGGATATGCCTTTGTCACTCTTTGCGTATTACCCATTGTACTCAAGCACGCAGGTGTCAAGATACGACCCGATATCGCTCGTAATCTCCTCTCATTTGGACTGCCGTTGGTACTCAATGTTATCTCTTACTGGGCCTTACAAGTTTTGGATCGCTATCTGCTACACATCTTTGGATCTCTCGCTCAAACCTCTGAATATTCTGTTGCATACTCACTAGGCTCTGCGATATCTATTGTTGTCATATCGCCTTTCACGTTAGCTTGGCCTACGGCGATGTTTACGATAGCGAAACGCAAGGATGCGGCCCGTGTCTTTCAAGGTGTATTTCGCTTATTTGGCTTCTTTTTATTGCTTGCGGCCTTCGGTCTCTCACTTATAGGAAAACTATTGTTATACCTACTCTTTCCACCTGTCTACCATGCCGCGGCTTTTGTTATTCCTATCGTATCTGTATCACTGGCGTTTTATGGCCTCTACTACATCGTGACTGTAGGCTTAAATATTAAACGTAAAACAGTGATTATTAGCATGTTCTCCACTGTTGCTGCCGTAAGTAATCTCGCCCTTAATCTTGTATTGATTCCAACGTATGGAGCGATGGGTGCCGCCGTTGCAACGCTGCTAGCGTATATTGTATTAGCTCTTGTCGCATATATCGTGAATCAACGTATCTATCCTCTACCATTTGAAGTTGGCAAATTCGCTCTTGCTTTTCTACTTGGTGTTGCTCTCTATTGGGGTAGCGATATGCTCTCACAGTCATATCCCGTTGGAGTGAGCATGGCTATTTCTGTGTGTGCTTTCCTGTTATACGGCATAACCCTCACATTAGCAGAATTGCTCTCACTATGGCGTAAGAAAGAGCTATTTAAGATATATAGGAGACCTTCGTAATATGAATGTCAGTGTAGACACTAGAGTTGCTGTAATGCAGTCACAAAAATGGGCGTCTTTCAAGGTGTGTATGCATGTACGTGGTATGGCACGTACGGATGGTCGTGTATTGCGTGAGGCGGAGGCTCTTGTACAGCAAGGCGTGGCTGTTACTATTGTTGATATAGAGCAAGAGCGTGGAAGACCAGTAGAGGAAAATGTCACTGCCATCAGGTTACGACATACCTTCCCGTTCACGGTACCTTTCTTGCCGAAACTCAAGTTGTGGAGCATTGTAAACGTCGTGTATTCGCATCTCAATTGCACAATACAATTGATACGCATGAAGGCTGACGCTTATCATGCTCATGATTGGACCGCTTTACCAGACTGTTACATTGCATCCCTCTGGCATCATAAACCGCTTATTTTCGATGCTCATGAGTTACCGCTTTCAGAACTCGATGGTTCGTACTGGTTACGCTGGCAAAAACTGTTTACCCGCCTATTAGCGGTTATTGTGCCGCACTGTGCAGGAGTCATTACCGTCTCTCCCCCGATTGCTCAGGAGATACAGCATTGTTATACTCCTTCTCAAGTCACACTCGTCCGTAACATCCATCGTTACGTGCCTGTTTCTCACAGTAACCGTCTGCGTGAGGCTCTTGATTTAGGACCAGAAATACATATCGCTCTCTATCAAGGAAATCTTCAACCGCTTCGGGGATTAGATATACTCGTGCGAGCAGCATCATTTCTCGATTTCAATACTGTCATTGTGCTTATGGGCAAAGCATATGGTGATACGCTTGCTCAACTCGAAGCACTTATTGAGCAGGAGCAGGTTGCGCACCGTGTAAAAATTATTCCGCCTGCACCCTATGCCGACTTGCTTAAATGGACAACCTCGGCAGATGTTGGCTTAATCTTGTATACACCTGAGGAGTCATTAAATATTCGGTGGTGCCTTCCCAATAAGCTCTTTGAATATATCATGGCTGGTCTGCCGATACTTGCTACTCAACTAGATGCAGTCTCAGAGATTCTTCAGCAATATCATGTTGGACGTGTTGTTCCTTCACTTACTCCAGAAGCAATAGCTGCTGCCATCAACCTTCTATTAGCAGATACAGAGGCTCTAGCAGAGATGCGCCGTTTTGCACTAGAAGCAGCCCAAGGTGATTTATGTTGGGAGACAGAACAGCAGCAATTGATTGAACTTTATGCTAGCATTTTGCACCATTCTTGAACAAAAAATTTCGTAAGAAACTTCGCTTTCTAGCTTGCTAGTATATATAGATGTGAAACGGAGCATGTATATGAACTCATCTATTCATTATGACAACACTACAACTGAGATAGAGAATCGTAGACCTCATATGAATCAGGGTGCAACCGCACAAGTACAGGTATGCGTTCCAATTACTGGCTTTCCTATTCCCGGCGGTATGCGAGGCGTTCTCGCGGGGGTTGCACTGGTGATGCATGATCAATGGGCACTGAATTACCTCACACACACGAAGGGTACAGAGAGTGACGCGTTTGCAATCGAGCAATTTGGTGGTAGATGGGCGCATCCCTGGCAGTTTCCGAGTGTGTGGCTCTATAGTTTCGCCGGTTTTTGTAAACTCATGAAGGTACTTCATCGCAATCCATCCTATCAACTTATACTGCCGCAGGATGGTGTATTTACAGGGGCATTTGCGGCAATCGCGGGAAAAATTACTGGTAGACGTGTGGTGTGTATGGATCATGGCAGCATCACGTTATTGAATAGTGTGGCTTATCGAAGGGAACGCTATAATGAGTTGAGGATGTATTCACGAGTTCGTCGTCTTTTTTCTGCGCTTCGGTTTGCGTGGTATTGGCGATCACTCCGTCTTCTTGCACAGATAGCAACTCGTTACACAGACCATTTTCTCATTGCAGGCGATGAAGTAGCGGACGTTTACATACAACAGTTAGGTGTGCATCCAGAACGCATCACGCGCTACGCCTACACAGTAGATACTACCCGCTTTACGCCACTTGATAAGGAAGCTAAGGCGATACTCCGAGCAGAACACAGTTTTTCGCAAGAAACCATTCTTATTACTCTTATCAATCGGCTTGCACCAGAGAAAGGACTATCTCAGGCGTTAGAAGGTATCGACACAACTTTGCGAACACTAAAATCAGAGATACGCCAACGTGTAAAGGTTCTGATAGTCGGGGATGGTCCATTGCGGGCGTCGCTTCTGGATGACATACAACGGCGAGGTTTGACTGCTACCTGTTGCCTCTATGGTGAAGCCACACCTGCTACGGTGGTAGACTTGCTAGCCATCACGGACATTTTTCTCTACAGTGGAACGCGTGGTACAAACTATTCAATGGCGGTACTGGAAGCAATGGCTGCGAGTTGTGCTGTGGTTGCCACAACCTCTCCACAGTCAAATGCATTGTTGTTGGCGGAAGAACGCGGTATCGCAGTCTCTCCCGATAGTGCTTCAGAGATTGCTGGTGCGCTTACACATCTTTGTAACAACTCAGAACTCATTCCTCGTATGGGGCAAGCGGCACGAACATATGTTGCGTATCATCATTCGGCTGCCGCACTTCAGCGTAGCCTATTACAGGCATCATCCCTTTCTGCCGATAAGTAATCTATAAAAGTATTCAGCGTCCAGATGTACGTTGTAGGGATAGTTTGTGTTGGAGACAGTTTTTGAAAAAGCGATCATCAAGTAGAGCGCAACGTATTCTCGTCCTTTCTGGTATAGCTATGCTCCTCTCACTTCTGCTCTATGGTGTGTTTTTGAGTGAAATCAAATACATTTCTTATGGTAGCCCAGAAATTCCACTGGCAAAGCCTTTGGGGTCTACCGGTGCTACCTACTACGTCTCCCCTATCGGTAATGACAGGAATGATGGCTCTCAGAAGCATCCTTTTGCCACAATTCAGCAAGCGGCAAGTATCGCGCGACCTGGAACCACGGTGCATGTTCTACCAGGAATATACACGCAATCTATACAGAGTCAAGCGAAGGGAACGGCGAGAGCGCGTATCACTTTTGTGTCTGACACGAAATGGGGAGCGCGCATTGAGACGCACAGTACCAGGTCTTCCTGGGTAAATTATGGTGACTACGTTGATATTCGGGATTTTGATATCACTGGAAGCGGTGATATAGGAATTAATAATTATGGTTCCTTTGTCCATATCATTGGAAATCATGTTCATAACTACGCGTCCACATCTTGTATCAGTGTAGGAGCGGCAGGTATTGATAATTCAACACTTGGTACCAATCACGGTAATGATGTTATTGGCAATGTTGTAAATTCTATAGGACCACCTTTTCGTACTCCTTGCAACCTGGATCAAGGCATCTATAACTCTACACCCGGAGGGTCTATCGTAAATAACATCGTTTACCAGATTGCCTCCTTTGGTATTCACAACTGGCATGCGTCCGCTAATGAAACTATTGCGAATAATCTTGTTTTTGAGTGTGGGCGCGGCGGTATCATTATCGCGGCGGATATGACTCTTGCGGACAACTTTCTTGTGACCAACAATATTGTAATTCACAATCATCAATTGGGTATCTATGAATTTGGTCGGGTAGGAAGTCATAACCGCTATCTTCGTAATATAGTATTCGCCAATCCAATAAATCTTCTTTTAAAACCAGGATCGGTACAGGATACGCGTATTGTTGATCCTAAACTCGTAAACTACCAGCCTAATGGAAGTGGCAACTACCATTTAAGCCGTTATAGTCCTGCTATTGGTACGGGTACAGCGTTAGGTGCGCCAACAACTGATATTGATGGGGTCAGTCGCTCTCTTAAGGCAGTAGATATTGGACCCTATGATGCGGTTTGATAAAATAATGAGGATATCTGTAGGAACCGATGATGCACATTCATAAAATAACGTGCTAATTCGCCTCACGGACGCTCCTTGCGGGCGTCCGTGGGATTCCCAAAGTAATTCGTTAACCTGCATCATCGGTCCCTAATGAATATTGACAACCAAAAATGGTCATTCTTTTCGGTAGGGGCAACAATTCATTGCGCCCAAAGATGAGTCGGAAGAGGTTCGCATTGGAAGAGTGAATCATTGCCGTATTCGATTGTCAAAGTTCATCAGGTATCCCCATGTTATTTTGTTAATCTTCATTACACAGACAATAGCTTAATCAACGGTAGTTGTAGGAGTAATGGAATCATTTTGGTAAATGAGACTAACGAGGTGAGTGTCAAGCAGTTTCAAACGCTCCAATGTGTCTGCTAACCAGGGCGAACGTGGAGCAAGCCAACGTGCAAGTGGAGGAGCAAGGGTTGTTGGCTTGAATGTAAATTGTACACCCTGTCGCTTGAATAATTGCTGCACCTGTCGTCGCGGAATGCCCACTACAGCAGGATTACGTGGATTGGAATAGGCGAAATCGTAGCAGAGTATGAGACCACCTGGTTTGCGTACACGCCATATTTCGTCGGCGATACTCTTACGTAAGGACTTGTCCAAAATAGAACTGAAGACGACGGATAGCGTCACCAAATCGAAACTTGCGTCTGGATAGGGTAATTGATGAGCACTGCCTATTTGCCAATTGATTGCAGGATTGTTTTGCCGCGCTCGTTCGATGCGTTCTGCAATAAGATCAATGCCCGATAGATTGCCTGGCTGTGCTCCATACGCGAGAAAGCGTTGTAGTTGCATACCATTACCACAGCCAACATCTAAAATCTTTTTCTCCACGAATTGAGTGAACTGCTGTTCCTTGAGCAATGCCAGCATAGTTCGCTCTACACCATGCGTTTGTAAAAGTGTAGCTTCATTAAAAAGGCTATATCGTTCAGCAAAGGCAAGATTGCTTGCCCTACATTCATATTCCTGCTTGATACGTAAAAGTTCACGCTCTGTATCTTCTTGCGTTTTCCCCTGTGTTCTCTGCATTTTTCCCTACGTTTACTCCCATATTCAATAAGGGTTACTTAACTCGGTTCAACTAGCGCATGGACATGTCCATATGAAATAATTCAGCCCAACGATCAAGCATGAAGAGGCGGAAGATTGTTTGACCTATTTCTGCTTTGCTGCCTTGCTGTAACCACATAGTATTCGCTAATTTTTCTATGTCTGTGCGCTCGACACACTCCCATAAAGGTCTATCTTGCTTGAGCCACTCTTCTAACGTTGGGCGAAGTGCTCCACAAAGCCACTTATCTTGAGGAACCTCGAAACCAAACTTTGAGCGTCTCGTAAGAAGGCTGCGTGGCAGCACTTCCTGCAAACCAGTGCGCAATGGGTACTTGGTCCAGCCTTGGTGATAGAGCGTATGTGAGGCAAACGAGAGGCATAGTTCGATGAGTTCATGATCGAGAAATGGATAGCGGCCCTCCACTGAGAAGGCCATTGAGTTACGGTCATCCCACTTGAGCAAGCGTGGCAGAAACATGGCTCGAATCTCCTCTATACGCCATGAATGCTCATCGAGTGAAAGGATTTTGCTTAATATGGAAGACTGTTCTGCATGTATGGGAACCTTCATGCGAAACAGAGGTGAGGAGTTACTACGTGCGTAGTAGCGCTTTAGCATAACAGGTATCTGAGTGAGGAGTGCAGAGTTGCCCTTAGGTGATAATGCCCCTATGACATGGCGAGCTAGAGGCGTGAGTTGCCCATGTTGTGCAAGTCTACGAAGATAAAAAAAATAGGACTGCCAATAACCAGAGAGAATTTCATCTCCTCCCTGTCCATTCAAGGTGACAGGAACTTGGGCTTGTCTTGTGAGACGCGCAATGCAGTAGCCAGCATAGACCGATAAACTTCCTATTGGTTCATCGTGTGTACAAAGGAAATCATTCATTTCTTCCAGAAAGGTTGTGGGGTCAGGAGTAACAAAATGTGGAGTTGCAGGCATCCTTGATAAGACTGTATCTACATATGCTCGCTCATCAATGGCATCTCCTGGAAATGTCGCAGTAAAGGTATGAAAAGCTTGCGAATTGTCCTTTTGTAACTCATGAACAAGTAGTGCGATAGTACTTGAGTCTATCCCTCCACTGAGAGCATATCCAACAGGTACATCGCTACGGAGATGTATTTTGACACACTCACGCATCTTTCGTGCGAAAAGCAGACTAGCCTCTCTCGCGTCTATCACCGAAACGCCGATTTGCTCAGGGTGCCAATATTCCTGGGGAGGAGTCGATACAAGCGTGTCAAGAGAAACTTTGATCCAGGTTCCTGCGGGAACGGGTTGTACATCGAGAAAGAAACTGCGATCAGTAGCTTCATAGCCAGTTCTTAGATATTCTGAAACGGTAGTCGTATTCATCCTGAATACAATTTCAGGAATATGACAAAGCTGCTTAATTTCCGATACAATCGCCATCATCCCTGAACGTTGCCATACATACAATGGCTTGATACCGAGGCGGTCACGACAGAGAATAGCCTCTCCACGCGCACAGTCAACAAGAACGAGACCCCACATGCCGCGAAAGCGTGCGAAGCTCTCCGTTCCCCACTCAGCGTAGGCAGCCAGAATGACTTCTGTATCAGATGAGGAGTGAAAAATATGCCCAAGCCGTTCTAACTCTGTGCGAATCTCAACAAAATTATAAACCTCTCCATTATAGACAATCCAGAACCTATTCTGATAGTGCATAGGCATATGGCCCGCTTGACTCACATCTTGAATTGAGAGCCGACGTGACCCCAATGCACTCCGCCATTCTGGTGATGGATGTAAAGATGGTTGCCAGTAATTCTCGTCGTCCTGTGCGAAAAACGCGGTTCCGCCATCATTCGGTCCACGATGGTAGATGTTGGCGGTCATTTTTTCAACCACCTCTGCCGAAATATCTACATCCAGAGCTTTAAAAAGTGCTGTAATACCACACATAATTTCTGTTCACCACACCTGCCACATATTCTGTCATCCTCATCATTATAACAATGACACAAAATGAAGCATAGCTTCATTTGCACATCAGGACCATTACTCACTTAACCTACTATATAGGCTTATAGCATATCCAAGCAGCCCTATCGTCTTCTCTCTGGATTCGGCGGTGGGAGGAGAAGAGTATATCCTGTAAGTTCTTTGAGTAGCGGATCGATATCCGTTCCGGTCGAAACGAACCAGAATGATGTTTGCATTCTCTTCGCTTTTTGTATGTTATAGATGAGACGCTGTATTTCTAACTTGATTTGCTGCAATTCGCGCTCAGTCAACTTGGTCTGCTGATAACGAGCACTCTGGAGACGGGCAAGCAGAGTGTTGAGTCCAACACCTACCTGCCAGAGCGCGTGTTGTTGAGCGAGAGGCGCACGTACATTCATGTCTCCGTTGGCTGCCTGGACCAGTGTATAAAGGATTTGCTGAATACCCTCGTCTAACTCCTTTTTTTGCTCAACGATGGTGTGTTCGAGCTGTGCAATCACTTCCGCTTTATTTGCACGTTCCATAGCTTTCATGGTATTGCGTACCCAAAGATAGGTCACGAGGGCCGCAACAAACTGGATAATCAGAGGGCGAACCATGAAGCTGTACGTTGTCTGATCCACAAGCACTTGTAGATCAGGCGCATGAGGCTGAAAGATGATGTCGCTCATCATAAAAATGCTGTGGAATAACGAGAAATAGAGGATGCTATTGATGGGAAGCAGAGATATAGCGATGATATCAGACAATACAAACAGGTCGTAGATTGGCACAGCATTTTGTGTCAACATAAAGTTTGGATAGGATAGCAGTGTGTAGATCAAGGCAATATCAAACGCACCAACAACGAGTAGCCCAACAATAGTGACCTTGCCCCGCTTATTCAGAAAAGTCGCAAGGCAGGTCACGAGAAACATGCCTACAAGTGGAGGTACAACGTGCAGACCGTCGCTGGTCAAAGCGGCGGGGATAAAAGCGATGATGCCGATGAAGATGACGAGCAGTAAAATGCTTGCTAAGCGGTCACGAGGTATCACCACTTCTTGGGAAGACTCAAACGTTTCGTCGGGTGCACTAAGATGATACCACCAGGACAGGAGATTTCTGCTCTTTTGAGTAGGTTCCTGGAACGTCATCGAAGCCAAAGCAGGTTTTTGCATATGAGGGGACTTGGATATAGGTTCACGCATCATAAAGAAGCCTCCTTACGAAAGGCATGAGTTAACTACGTCAATCTTCTCTCTATTTTGCACCACCATTGAAATAGTTATACACGCTTATATACGTCCCATCATTCCACTTATACTCTGGCTTTAGAGTAAGAAGAGACAGCGTTAAAAATAAAATGCATTCTTCGTATCAAGCATAGTAGCAAACAAAAAAGTCTCTGTCAACATTTCTATTTTGACGTAGCCTACTTGTTCAACCATCCAGATTTTGCCAGGTTTTTTGATTTCGCAGCTAAACGTGAGCAATGCTTCACAGCCCTATACGCTTCGTGATAAGATTTCTTTATATATACACTACTTTTTGAGTTTACGATAAAAGGGGAAGCATGAATACAGCATACGTTCACGGCTACGATCATCGAGAAAACGTCCGTTTGCAGGACCAAGCCTCTACTCTAGTCGAACTCTTGCACTCTGATACCTTGTATCCAGCAGGAAGCAGGGTATTGGAAGCTGGTTGCGGCGTTGGCGCGCAAACTGTCACCTTGGCGCAAAACAGTCCAAATGCCTTGATTACGTCTATTGATATCTCTGAGGCTTCTGTTCAAGAAGCAAAGCGAAAGACGGAAGCGGCAGGCGTAACCAATGTTCACTTTCAACAGGCGGACATCTTCAAACTACCTTACGAGCGAGACACCTTCGATCACATTTTCGTCTGTTTCGTCCTGGAACATCTCTCCCGCCCTATCGAGGTGCTGCAAACATTGAAAAACTATTTAAAGCCACAAGGCACCATCACGGTGATCGAAGGGGATCATGGTTCGGTCTTCTTTCATCCTGATAGCAAAGCCGCACGTAAAGCGATCCAGTCTCAGGTTGAACTGCAACGGCGGGCAGGCGGCAACGCCCTGATTGGAAGAGAACTCTACCCGCTCTTGCTTAGCGCGGGCTATACATCGATTGGTGTCTCTCCTCGAATGGTCTATGTCGATTCGAGCAAACCAGAATTGGTCGAAGGGTTCACGAAGAAGACTTTTACGGCGATGGTTGAGGGTGTCCGTGAAGCGGCAATAAACGCAGGTATTGTTGAACCATACACGTTCGACAAGGGAATCAGGGACTTATATCGGGCGACAGAGTTGGATGGAGTCTTCTGTTACACGTTTTTTAAGGCTACTGGACAGAAATGAGTTCCGTAAGAGGACGAAAATTTCATCCATGAAGTTTGTACAAGGAGACGGTGGCGGATAAAGAAAGGTGTGATAATGAAAAAGAGAAGTGAGATATGGTGCTAAGTCGCCCAAGAATAGTTTTTGCTGGAACCGCAAGTGGAGTTGGTAAGACTACTATCACAACGGCATTTACTGCAGCTCTGCGCGAACGTGGCATGCACGTTCAGCCATTCAAAGTAGGACCGGATTATCTTGATCCCTCTCATCTAGCCCTTACTGCCTCACATCCTTGTTACAATCTGGATACATGGATGATGCCCCAGGAACGGGTGCTCGATGTGTTTTGCCGTGCCACTTCCCCAGATTCTATCGCGGTCATTGAGGGTGTTATGGGCCTCTATGATGGACAACAAAGCACTAGCGACCTCGGTAGTACGGCTGAGATTGCGAAAATGCTGCAAGCACCAGTCGTCTTGGTCATCGACGCCAGTGCAATGGCACGGAGTGCTGCCGCCGTTGTTTTGGGATTTCAACACCTTGATCCTGCTGTTCACATCGTTGGTGTTATTGCCAATCGCGTTGGAGGAGCTGGGCATGCTCGCTTGCTACAGGAGGCAATTGAGCCTGCAACGGGTATTCCGTTCCTCGGCTATCTCTCATCACATCCTCATCTTTTGATGCCTGAGCGACATTTAGGGTTGATCTCAGTTGCTGAACACTCTCCTACGCGGGAGCACTTGAAGCAAGTTGCAACCCTCTTCGGTCAGACCTGCGATGTGGAAAAGCTTCTTGCCTTTGCTCATGATAGTGCTTCTCTTGAATACACCGTTGATGATACGTTTGTCAGAACCACAACCACGCATTCACCGATGCGAATTGCTTTGGCGCAGGATGAAGCCTTTCATTTCTATTATCCAGACACGCTAGAACTCCTCCAACGCGCCGGGGCTGAACTGGTTCCGTTTAGCCCACTGCATGACCAGGATGTGCCTGCACAGATTGGGGGCATCTATATTGGTGGAGGTTTTCCCGAAATCTACGCACAGGAACTCTCGGCGAATCAAAACATGCGAACTAAGCTTGCACAACTTCTTGCACAGGACATCCCCTGTTATGCTGAATGTGGAGGATTGATGTACCTCTGTCAGAGTATTCGTGTGGCATCGGGAGAAACATTTCCGATGGTTGGGAGCATTGCCAGGCAAAGTATCATGAAGAGCGACATGGATTCAGTGATCATTGGATATCGTGAAGCGAGAGCACTTCGGGATACTCTCCTCATGCGTCAAGGGGAAGTGGTGCGTGGTCATGAATTTCATTACTCGACGCTCGATGCTCCTCCTACTCACGAAGAAGCCGTGTACGGGTTTTCTGGCAACGAGCAAGAAGAAGGCTTTGTCCGTGGCAATTTGCTCGCCAGTTATCTCCATTTGTCCTTGAGTAGCTTCCCACAAGCGGCAGAACGCTTCATTATGGCAGCTCGACAATGGCACAACGCCAGAGCAATTCACGACAGAGAATAGGCGTTCTCCATACTCTATTTCCAGATGGTGCCCGTAGGAAAGTCGTATGTTATGAAGGTATCTCGATACATTTCAATGCTATATCCTGGATCAGTTGGTGGCATATAGCGTCCATTCCGAATGGTAACGGGGTGAAGAAAGAACTCATGAAGATGGTCAACATATTCGACAACACGATCTTCGAGTGAAGCACTAACCGCGATATAATCGAAAAGCGAGAGGTGTTGCACATATTCGCACAGGCCAACTCCACCGGCATGAGGACAGACAGGAACGTCAAATTTCGCAGCCATCAACAGAACCGCCAGGACTTCATTGACTCCGCCAAGACGACAGGCATCAATCTGACAGAAACCAATCGCTTTTGCCTGCAAGAGTTGCTTAAAAATGATGCGATTCTGGACATGCTCACCTGTTGCAACACGAATCGGAGCAATCGTGCGTGCGATTGTTGCGTGCCCAAGTACATCGTCAGGACTTGTCGGCTCTTCAATCCACCAGGGATTCACATCGGCAAGCTTTTGCATTGAGGAAATAGCTTCCTGGACATCCCAGTACTGGTTGGCATCGAGCATCAATTTATTGTTTAGGCCAATCTCAGCACGTATGAGACGCGCACGGCGCAGGTCATCTTCGGCATGTAGACCCACCTTGAGTTTAAAATGTGTCCATCCTTGCTGCATGGCTTCACGGCAGAGGAGACGCACTTTCTCGTCAGAGTAGCCAAGCCAACCTGCCGATGTTGTGTAGGCTGGATAGCCATGTTGTACCATCTCCGCTTCACGTTCTCCTTTACTTGCGGCATGTTTCTGCAGAAGAGCTAAGGCTTCCTCACGTGTAAGAGCGTCGGTAACATAGCGAAAGTCGATGCAAGCAACAAGCTGTTCAGGTGTCATATCGACGAGAAGTTTCCACAGTGGTTTGCCTTCAACTTTCGCATAGAGGTCCCAGACCGCATTGACAAGAGCGGCGGTTGCTAAATGGATGACTCCTTTCTCTGGCCCAATCCAACGCAATTGACTATCTCCGGTAATGTATCGCCAAAACGCGCCCATGTTTTCGGTAAACGATTCCAGCGTGTGACCTATAAGCAAAGGCGCAAGTGCGTGAATAGCGGTGATACATACTTCGTTGCCTCGTCCTATCGTGAAGGTCAAGCCATGTCCTTGCAAGCCTTGCGGACTATCAGTATGGAGAATGGCATAGGCTGCTGAATAATCAGGGTCATGATTCATCGCGTCTGAGCCGTCAAGCGTACGAGACGTGGGAAAGCGGATATCATGCGTCTCAATGTGTGTGATCGTGATAGACACGTGTGTTTCCTTCTTTCTCTCGTTCTTGGCAAGAATAAACGTTTGTCTAAAGAAAGACAAGAAGTATATCGAACTTTTTGTTACTATACGACAATCGGTAACGAATAGCTAGAATTAAAGTCTGTACGAGCAAGTAGACGTTTATATATGCCGCTCAATGAGTCTATCTGATAGAATGTAGGAGCATATGAATTATGTTCGTTTCCATATAAAGATTCCTTGGAGGAACTCATGCAAATACCGAGTTATGTTGCCAATGTACGTCTATGTAACTGGGTTGAAGAGATGGTTGACTTGTGTCAGCCTGATTCTGTTCACTGGTGCGATGGTTCGCAGGAGGAGTACGATGACTTGTGCGAGCAGATGGTCGAGTCGGGCACCTTTCTGCGTCTCAACCCGGAGAAACGGCCCAACAGCTTTCTGGCTCGCTCCGACCCAAGCGATGTTGCCCGCCTCGAAGATAGAACCTTTATTTGCTCCCTCAGCAAAAGTGATGCTGGCCCTACCAATAATTGGGTTCATCCTAAGGAGATGAAGGAAACATTGATGGGTCTGTTCGAGGGGTGTATGCGCGGGCGAACGTTGTATGTCATTCCTTTTAGCATGGGACCACTCGGCTCACCTATCGCGCATATTGGGGTTGAATTAACGGACTCGCCCTATGTTGTTGTCAGTATGCGCATCATGACCCGTATGGGACGGGCGGTGTACGACATTCTCAAGGACGATGAAGACTTTATTCCCTGTCTGCACTCGGTTGGCATGCCCCTTGAACCAGGTCAACCAGATGTTTCGTGGCCTGGGAACACCACCAAATATATCGTGCATTTTCCTGAAGAACGTTCCATCTGGTCCTACGGCTCCGGCTATGGGGGAAACGCGTTATTGGGCAAAAAGTGTTTTGCTCTACGTATCGCCTCGGTGATTGCTCGTGACGAGGGTTGGTTGGCAGAGCATATGCTGATTCTGGGTGTGGAGAATCCACAGGGAGAGAAAACGTATGTGGCTGCTGCCTTTCCCAGCGCATGTGGTAAGACTAACTTCGCCATGCTGATTCCGCCCGAAGCTATTGAGCAAGAGGGATGGAAGGTGACAACCGTTGGTGACGATATCGCGTGGATCAAACTAGGGCAGGATGGCAAACTCAACGCTATCAATCCCGAAGCCGGTCTCTTTGGTGTTGCTCCTGGTACAAGTGAGCACTCGAATCCCAACGCGATGGCATCAATGCGCGCCAACACCATCTTTACGAATGTCGCACTCACAGATGATGGCGATGTGTGGTGGGAAGGCATGACCAAGACGCCACCTGCACATCTCATCGACTGGATGGGCCAAGATTGGACGCCGGACAGCAAACATAAGGCCGCGCATCCCAATGCGCGCTTTACGGCACCAATCAGCCAATGCCCCGTGATCGATTCCGCGATCAACGACCCGCAAGGTGTTCCCATTTCGGCATTCATCTTTGGTGGACGACGTTCAGAAGGTGTGCCACTGGTCTATCAATCGTTCAACTGGGTCTATGGCGTATATGCTGCCGCGACAATGGGGTCGGAAACGACGGCTGCTGCTGCTGGCAAAGTGGGCCAGGTACGACGTGACCCGTTCGCCATGCTACCCTTTGTCGGCTATCATATGGCGGACTACTTCAGCCACTGGCTGAACTTTGGGCGGCACCTTCCCAACCCGCCGAGAATATTCAGCGTCAACTGGTTCCGACGCGATGCGGAGGGCAATTTCCTCTGGCCCGGCTTCGGCGAGAACATGCGTATCCTCAAGTGGATTGTCGAGCGTGCTCATGGGCGTGCGGTCAGCATCGAAAGCCCAATCGGCTGGATGCCGCGCTACGAGGACCTGGATTGGCGTGGGCTAGAGGATTTCACGCGTGAACAGTTTTATGAGTTGATGTCGGTTGACCGCGTTGCGTGGCAACGTGAACTGCTCTCGCACGAGGAGTTGTTTGTGAAGTTATATGACCGACTGCCGAAGGAACTGTTGTTTATACGCGAACTGATTCTTTCCAGTCTCTGGCGTTCTCCAGAACGCTGGGGACTCTCATCAGAATGAGGTCTTTAAGAGTATCCTTCTTTCGATGCACTTAGACGTAGAAAAGTGTTGCAACGCGTAGGAGTGGCATGACGGTCAAAAGCACTGTCATGCCACTTTTTAAGAAATAGCGGCCTCTACTCATCATTTATTGTGTAAGACTTCCTAATGAATCGGGCATGTCATCAGGATAAAGTTCTGTCGCTAACTCCCAGATACGCCTGGTACTCTCGACCTCGAAGCGAGCCTGACTCGCTAATTCATAATAAATAAGTGAACGTGCTCGCTTCAGCCGTTCCACCTTTTCCTTTGGAAGGTGTTCCTGCCTCACTTTTGTGAGTGGGTGGCTTCCCTGTTCAATACTTCGAGCGATGTGTTCAAGCGTTTCGGCTCGTTGTGTGTGCATCCGAATATGCTCTGCAATGTTGCGAAAGACAGCCTGCGCTGGAATTGTGTCGATATAGGACGCCCAGAGCTTAAAGGGGTCGCGGAACGGCAAGTATTGTACAGGTTGTTCTAGCCAGTGTGCTAATTCCATTCGTCCTGCGGAAGTGATCGTATAGACTACACGCTGCATGTGTTGACCCCGTATCTGATTCTCGCTCGTCAGCAACCCCTCTTCCTCAAGCTTGTGCAGCATTGGGTAAATCTGACCATAGGTCGCAGCCCAGAGCGAATCTACCGAGAGCTTAATATTCTGTGCAAGGTCATACCCGTTCATCGGCTCGATCTCAAGTAATGCCAAAATAACATGCCTTGTGGACACGCGTTTCTCCTCATGATATTGTCTCGCTGCTACGTTCTTGCGTAGAGCGTCCTCTTTGTCAAGAATGATGCACAGGAATTTGCTCGACTCAAACCCTTGACAAACATGATACTACACTATACCATGTATATATCTACTAGATATATTTTTAAGCCGTTATTAGTAAGTCGAGATTGATACTCATCGAGGAGACCATTCCAAAATCTCCTCTTTGTCATTCACAAGTGCCCTTGAACTCCTGCACATATGAGGACATTCCGTCGTATTCAATCCACTCGTAAGGAGGGCCTATGAAGATCGGTATTCTTGGAGGTGGGCCAGCAGGATTGTACTTCGCATTGCTGATGAAGAAGCAGAACCCGACGCACCAAATTACCATCATTGAGCAAAATCCTCCTGGTGCTACCTATGGATGGGGTGTCGTCTTCTCAGATCGTGCGCTCTCATACTTGAAAGACAGCGACTCCACATCCTACGCCGATATTGAGGCTCAACTACGTACATGGGATGATTTGACATTTGTGCAGAAAGGAGAGCGAGTACGTATTGATGGCAGTGCCTATGCAGGAATTTCTCGTCTTACACTGTTACGTATTCTCCAGGATCATTGCCGTCGTCAAGGAGTTGAGACACATTTCGAGACGCGGCTTCTCGATCTTTCCATGTTCGCCGATTGCGATTTGCTTGTGGGTGCGGATGGAGTCAATAGCATGGTTCGCCAGCACTATGCACAGGCTTTCCAACCTACAATCAGTCAACTCTCGAATCGCTACATCTGGTATGGCACACATCAGCTCTTCGAGACACTTTCGCTCATCTTTCGTACCTATCGAGGTGGTGCCTTTGTTGCTCATTGCTATCCCTATAGCGAGACTACCAGTACCTTCATTGTGGAGTGCGACGCTCGAACGTGGATACAAGCGGGTTTTGACGCTATGTCTGATGCTGAGAGTCGCGCCTATTGTGAACAGGTCTTCAAAGATGATCTAGGTGGACGTCCATTACTGCCGAATAAACCCGCGTGGCTCACATTTAAGGTGGTGACAAATCAGCATTGGAGTGCTCACAACGTTGTCTTGCTTGGTGACGCACTACGAACAGTGCATTTCTCTATCGGCTCAGGAACACGTATGGCACTGGAAGATGCTATAGCTCTTTCTCAAGCTCTCGGAACAACAAACTCTCTTGCAGCAGCACTACACACATTTGAACAGGCTCGCAGACCAGGAATGGAAAAACTGCTTGGTATTGCCGAGCAAAGCTATACATGGTACGAAACCTTTCATGAAAAAATGGAGCTTGATGTCCTTCCACTTGCGTATAGCTACATGACGCGTAGTGGACGCATTGATGACGCAACGTTACGGCAAAAAGCACCGCGTTTTATGACCCAATATGAAGCATATTGTGCACGTCCCGCTAGTAACAGAGAAAGGCAGAAGCAATCATGATTGAGAATCCCTCTACACAGAGCAGCCAGGAAAGTATCAACTCTTCTACCAACGGCAACGAGATAGAAGCAGCGACCAGCGTTTTGTACGATGATATGAAATCGAACTTTCTTACTCCTCTGTGGCGCATCGAAGAGTCAATTATGCCACTACAGCCAAAGCCAAAAGCGATTCCTTGGTTGTGGAAGTGGCAGACCCTGCATGACATCGCTGAACGGTCTGGTAAATTAGTGCCGATAGAGCGCGGCGGTGATCGTAGAGCTACTGCTCTTAGTAATCCCGGACTTGGAGGTCAGCCATTCGCAACGCCAACATTGTGGGCTGCTGTACAATGGCTTAACGGACGAGAGGTCGCGCCTGCACATCGTCACACCTCTCAAGCGATACGGTTCATCATTAACGGGAGTGGCTCCTGGAGCACGGTAGAGGGAGATAGAGTCTTTCTGGAGCGTGGAGACCTCGTGTTAACACCGCCGTGGCTTTGGCACGATCACGGTAGTGCATCAGATGAGGCAGCTATCTGGATGGATGGGTTAGATATTCCCTTGAATAATTATCTGGATGCGAGCTTTTTCGAGCCATATAGCGGTGAGGCTCAAGAGGTCGTCCAAGTACCTAACGGAACCGTCTTGAAATATGGTGTTGGGCAGATGCGACCAGCTTGGGAGAAACGATCAATCGTACATCCACCAATGTTCACCTACAAGTGGGAAGAAACGGAACGCGCACTCAACAATCTTGCTCAGGTCGATGCCAGTCCATTCGACGATGTTGCATTAGAGTACACCAATCCACATACGGGTGGTTCAGTGATGCAATCGCTTTCGTGCTGGATTCAGATGCTGCGCCCAGGAGTCCATACACAGGCACATAGGCATACGGGTAGCACAATCTATCATGTCTTTGAGGGCAAGGGCGAGACGATTATCAATGGTGTGTGCTTTGCTTGGGAGCAAGGGGATATGTTTGTGGTTCCTAGTTGGGCTTTGCACGAACACGTTAATGCTTCGACTGATAAGCGTGCTCTGCTCTTCTCAATGCATGACATTCCTCTTCTACTAGCAATGAATAAACATCGAGAGGAAGTCTATTCAGAGAATGGTGGTCATCAGCTCGTCACCAGTAGTTTCACCCCACAAAAGAACCAGTAAATCGTATATCCGTTATGTCAGCTGTAGGGACCGATTTATCGCGTCCATGTTGGTGATTGAAGAGGCGAGAGGACGCAATAATGGGATTTCACAAATCAAACGGGATACGCCAATTGTAGAGGTCTAATTCTATTACACCCTTGTCGGCAATGAACTATGTTGGGGGCAATGTTGAAACGTCTCTTCAATCCTATCAACATTGTAGAATGCTAAGAGGGTGTAATAGAATTAGACCCCC
>CAXUHF010000014.1:0-10902 GCA_964250765.1 uncultured Ktedonobacteraceae bacterium
CCGATGTATCGCGTCCTCTTAACATACTGATTGCCAACAAGGACGCGATACATCGGTCCCTACACAGAGGATTCTATAGAATGCAAGCCAGAATTATTACAGACCGTCAACAGTGGAACGATTTTGTCACCTCGTCGGTCTGTTGCAATATCACACAATCATATGAGTGGGGTGAACTCGCACCACATCTCGGCGCAAGCGAAGCGTTGCATATAGGTGTTGTCGATGAGGTAACGGGCAATCTCTGTGCCGTTATGCTTGTGCTGGTTTCGCATGCACCCGTTATTAATCGTACCTACTTCTATGCTCCGCGCGGTCCCATTCTTGATGATCCCGACTCACCTGCCATGACCGTCTTGTTGAACTTTGTCAAAGCTGAAGCGCACAAACACAATGCCTTTATGCTCAAGGTTGAGCCAAGTGTGTTTGATGACAATACATCGTGGGCAACTGCTCTACAACGGCGCGGTTTTCGTGCGAATCCCTTTGCCACGCATATCCGTCATGAATGGGTCCTGGACCTGCGACCCGACGAAAAAACGATTCTTGCTGGTATGAAAGAGAAGTGGCGTTATAATATTCGCTTAGCTGGACGCAAGGGTATTGTAGTACGACGAGGCGAGGGACAAGCCGATCTCGATACGTTTTATCGCATCTACGAAACTACAAGTGAGCGCGACCAGTTCTTCATTCACGACAAGTCTCACTATGAGGATATTATGCGTCTCTTTGGAGAGGGAGATCGTGCCGCGCTGTTTCTCGCGGAATACGAGGGACAAGCGGTTGCAGGAACGATTGTGCTGCGGCTAGGACATTGGAGTTGGTATATGTTTGGTGCCTCGTCTAACGAACAACGCGAACGGATGCCCAATCACTTATTACAATGGACTGGTATGCAGTGGGCAAAAGCGCATGACTGCTGGTACTATAACTTCCGTGGCATCCCTGATATTCTTGAAGAGGGGCAAGAGTTATGGGGCGTGTATGTCTTCAAACGCGGCTTTGGCGGCTTCCCCATGCGTTCGCTCGTAACACACGATCTTGTCTACCAGCCACTTGTGTATTCAGCGTATCGCCGCCTGCTCGACGTGAAACGCTGGCGAGACGAACGACGTTATAAAAAAGTGGCAGCAATCTAATTACACTTGCAATAAGCGCAACAACCTGACATGATACAGGAAAACACGTTATTCGACAAAGGGGATATACATGAACGTTGCTGCGTTTATTCTTGGCATTCTTCTCATTTTCGGTATTCTGCAAGATAGCTTTGAGACGATTGTTTTACCACGCCGTGTCTCGCGTCGCTTCAGGCTCTCGCGTTTGTTTTACATCACGTTATGGGGTATCTGGGCAATGCCAGCGCGCAAGATGCGTCCCGGCAATAGACGCGAGTTTTATTTGAGTTACTTTGGGCCGCTTTCGCTCATCCTGCTTGTGGTTGTGTGGGCTGCAATACTCGTTTTGGGTTTCGCGCTTGTACAATGGGGCATTGGTTCGCAGATCAATGCGCCGGAGAAAATACCCGATTTCGGCACGGATCTCTACTTGAGCGGGACCACATTTATCACTCTCGGCTTGGGCGATGTGATACCACACGAGGGGCTGCCACGCTTTTTTATCGTTATGGAGTCGGGTATAGGTTTTGCTTTTCTTGCACTCATTATTGGCTATGTGCCAGTAATCTATCAGGCATTCTCACGGCGCGAAATCAATAT
Source organism: uncultured Ktedonobacteraceae bacterium (assembly GCA_964250765.1). GTDB lineage: Bacteria > Chloroflexota > Ktedonobacteria > Ktedonobacterales > Ktedonobacteraceae > JBBQVS01. Next base: position 1,719 of record CAXUHF010000014.1, read on the forward strand.
CTCACTCATGGACGCTCGCGCTGGGTCGCCATCAACACCAATGGAGATGCTACGCCGACACTGCAAGGGACAAAATACGGCAGAACTGGTACTGTTTTTACGCGAGTGGGAAAAGTGGTGTGCTGAATTGCTGGAAAGTCACCTTTCTTACCCGGTCTTGACCTACTATCGTTCGCAACATGAGCGTCAATCCTGGTTGGCCTCGTTAACGACAATCCTAGATGTCTGTGCCTTGATTATGGTTGGGCTGAATGATGTGCCTATCAAACCCGCAAAATTTGTGTTTGCCATTGCACGACATGCCGCCGTTGATCTCGCACAGGTCTATGGTACACCACCGATGATGACAACAAAACGCCTCTCAAAGTCAGATTTTGCGCGACTCCGTAACGAACTCGCCGCGAATGGGATTATTCTGCACGACGGCGAGGATGTGGAGAAAAAGTTGGCAGAACTGCGTGGTATGTATGAGCCATTTGTGGCTGCACTCTCCACGCATCTTATTATGGCGTTGCCCACCTGGATGCCTGAATCCGGTAGAGTCGATGATTGGGAGACAAGCGCGTGGGACCATTTCCTGGAGTCCACGCCTCGCACGCTCGATCGGGCCATTCGTAGAGATTGAATATATTGGTTGAAACATAGCCGGCAGGTTCACCTACCTGCTATGTTTCAACCAATATATTCAATCAACCGTTTTATACATATTAAAAAAGAATAAGCAGAGAAGATAATAGAACTTGCTAACGAGGAGTAGATATCCTATGTGTGGTCGCTTTACCCTAACTGTTACTATTGATGCCGTTGCCAAGGCGTTCGGCGTTGCACCATTGCTGCAAACAGCACCGCGTTACAATGTAGCACCAACACAAGAGGTGGTCAGTATCCTTCAAGATGAGACAAAACATCTGGATTTCCTACGTTGGGGCCTTATTCCATCCTGGGCCAAAGAGGAGAGTATTGGGGCGAAAATGATTAACGCGCGAGCAGAGACGCTAGCAGAAAAGCCAAGTTTCAAGCGACTACTCCAGGGAAGACGTTGCTTGATTGTTGCCGATGGCTTCTATGAGTGGAAGCAGGAGCAAGGCGGCAAGACTCCTATGTACTTCACTTTGCCAAATCATGATCTGTTTGCGTTCGCGGGTCTGTGGGATGTATGGAAACGACCGGATGGACAACAACTTCACACCTGTACAATCATTACCACGCAGCCAAATGAGCTTGTCGCGCCAATCCATAACCGCATGCCTGTTATTCTTCCAAAGGATGTACAAGAGGAATGGCTTGATCCTGAACAGCATGATACCCATGTTTTGCAACAACTGCTCAAGTCATATACTGCAAGCGAAATGTTTGTGCATCCCGTGTCGAAAAAGGTTAATAGCCCTCAGTATGATAGTGCCGATTTGATTGCGTAATCTATACATACACTGTAGGGACCGATTTATCACGTCCTCTTGACGTATCGATATGTCAAGAGGACGTTATAAATCGGTCCCTACAGATCTCCGTACCAATTTGTTAAACAGCATCATTGGTCCCTACAAATACTTGTCCAACGCTGCCCTATGAAATCACCCGCTAATGTTTGTATAATGATGGAACTGACGTAGTAACACTGTTAGCAAACAAAGGAGTAGTTTTTCATGGCGATTGCTTCCGGTACAACCCTCGTAGATTATTTAATTCCCGCTCGTCGTACATCTCGGAGAAGTCTCTTACTCCGAGATGGCTTGCTCATTCTTGGCTTCAGCTTATTTCTTGCCTTATGTGCGCAAATATCGTTCCATCTTCCATTTACCCCTGTCCCCATAACGCTGCAAACACTGGCAGTCTTACTTACAGGAGCGGCACTTGGTAGCAAACGTGGTGGTTTAGCAATGATTGTATACCTCATAGAGGGTGCCGCTGGTCTTCCTGTTTTTGAAAGTGGCACAGGTGGACTTGCTCATCTCCTTAGCGTCACGGGTGGCTACCTCTGGGCATTTCCTATTGCGGCTTTTGTGGTTGGCTTGCTGTGTGAGCGCGGACTTGACCGACGCATTCTGACCTCTGCATTTGCTATGCTCCCTGGTACGCTCATCATTTATGCAATAGGTGTGTCCTGGCTTGCCATTGTGTTGCATATCAGTTTTGTCGCGGCTTTGTCATTTGGTATGGTGCCATTCATTCCTGGTGACTTGCTCAAGCTCGTCATTGCAGCTGCCCTCTTGCCCATTGCATGGGCCATTGTGAAAAGAAGAAACGTTTAAAGGTAGGGACCGTTAAAGCACATTTGTCAAAGGCAAGGGCACCCGCAAGGGGATGCCCCTCCCATACGCGAACGCGCCTAAGAAGACACGTTGTATGGGAGGGGCATCCCCTTGCGGGTGCCCTTGTTTCGGTGACTTTAAATTTTATAAACGGGATTGTACACGAACTGGGGTCCGTGATCCGAGCGTGGCTAACGCAGGACTTGCGAGTGAGCGAATAGCTTCAATGGTCTCTTGTGCGTTGCGTACAAACTCAATACGAGTCGGGACCTGCGCCTTGAACTCTTCGACGGTCATGTCGTCGAGGAAACGCACACCTTCGTTATCGAGCATCACACGCGGCAAGAGTACAAGGTCGCCGAGATTGCCATTTTCGTGTAACGCATCTAACACATCCTGACCACAGAGCAGACCCGCAACCGTGACCAGTTCCCCAAAGAACTTGTTGACGATGGGCAGGACCTGTACCTCTGTACGCTCGATGTTGCGAATGTCCTGTGCCATGCCCTCTATGACGGGTTGAGCCATCATACTTGTGACAAGAGTTACGCGACGCGGCTCCTGCATCGTGGTTGGTAGTCTACGTTTCGTTCTGGCCCACTGGTCAACGAGATAGCGTGTCATGCCAACACCGTTTTCGATCTGTGCATATGAGCCATAGTGCTTAGCGGGCGGAAATTCGTGGCCCGTGAGATAGTACCATTCATCTGAGAGATAGATAAAGGGATCGCTTTCAGGATTGTCGATCTCGAATTGACGCTGATGCACCTCTACCTGTGCCACAATTGCCTCGGCTTCTTCGCGTGTATACGAGCGCAGTGGTGGCAGGTCGCCCGTCTTAATCATGTTGTTATATTTGGTCAAGCCAAGTGGTACCGCCGAGATTGATTCGACAATTGGACGCATTGCCGTGAGTTCGCGGATACTGCGGTCAAGCTCCTCACCATCGTTAATCGTGGGGCAGAGGACAAGCTGTGTATGGCATGTTAAGCCCATATCGCCCAATCGCTGAATATGTCCCATGATATCGCCAGCACGAGGGCCATCCACCATTTTACGACGCAGATCGGGGTTAGTCGCATGTACCGAGACGTATAGGGGCGTCAATTTTTGCTCATCGAGACGTTGCCAGTCTTGCTCTTTTAAGTTTGTGAGCGTGATGAAGTTTCCAAATAGAAATGAGTAGCGATAGTCGTCATCCTTGATGTAGAGCGATGAGCGCATACCGTGTGGTAGCCCTTGCTGTGGGGCGAAGCGTTCTGGCAAGCCTTTGATAAAGCAGAACACACATTTATTGGCGCATTGCCGAATAAAGGGGGCTGGCTCCTCACCAAAGAGGACACCGAGGTTTTCGTCGGCGGTTTTAGCTATGCGTACCTCGTGCGTCTCCTGTTGACGGTCAAAGCCAATCACCAATTCTTCGTCGGCAACATAGAAGCGGTAGTCCACAAGGTCACGAACCATATGTCCATTAATGGTGCGCACAAGGTCGCCGGACTGCAAACCGGCACGGTCGGCGGGACTTTCGGGCACAACCTCGCGCACCCATCCATACATTTTTGGCATTTCATTTTCCTTAGTTACGTGAGGCAAGGTGTCCCTGTACACGTGTATATATGCGTATTGTAGGCATAGAGAGAGAAGGGTATATCCGTGAAATTATACTCTTTATACTAAAAAGCGTCAAACACGCTACTATATTCCCATTACACTTTTATACCACACCTTGTACTTACTACAAACACACATATTATTCTAGCCTCAAATAGTTATAGAGGCTTGTATATTTGACAGGAAGGAAACCCTTCTGTACAATAAAATAGTTAAAAATAACCAGGTATTTCCGTACATCGCTAGTCATCTCTATCTTTTTGACAACCCCTACCGACTTCATAGCAAGTCTAGGATCACAGCATATCCACTGAGAAGATAGGTAGTCATTGTATTACACAAGATGACAACTTTAGATTACAAATTTACCAGTTCATAACATTAAAAGGGAGAACCATATGCAAAAGACGAGCGTATACCAGCCTGTTGCCACCATGCAGGAAGTCTCGTCGTCACAGGAAACTTTATACTCCGAACAGTACGTGCCGAAAGTAATGCCACCAGCTTTAGGGACGTTGGACATGACTGTTACATTTGTGGCAGCTATTTTCTATATCAGTAACTCTACAACGGCTGTGAATGCAGGGCCTGCCGCCTTTACCTACTGGACTGTCTGTGGCCTTGCTTTCTTTTTGCCCTGTGTCATTGCTACTGCTCAGCTAGGGGTGCTATTTCCATATGAGGGATCACTTTATAACTGGACACATCAAGCACTTGGTGGATTCTGGAGTTTCTTTACAGGCTTTTGTTCCTGGTTTCCTGGTATTCTTGCAATGGTGAGTGGCTTTGGAACAGCAGTTAGCTATGTGCAAAACTTCAAAGAAGGATGGCTTGTTGAACCGTGGCAACAGGGCTTGGTGATCGTCTTTCTCATCGCGTTTACTACTGTACTTGCTGTACAACGGTTTCGCACTGTCCAAAACGTCCTCAACGTGATCATGGGTCTCGTCTTGCTGGCGGTTTTGCTTGTTGGGTTAGCAGGACCCGTATGGCTTTTGACAGGACATCACTCGGCGACCTCCTTTCAACTTCCGAGCGATTGGAGCCTTAATCCAGGAAATTTCTTCCTTTTTGGTTTTCTTGTTCAGTCTTTCCTTGGGACGGAAGTACCTCTCAACATGGCGGGAGAAATGACTAGAACGCATCCACAGCGCGTTATTAAGCGTCATCTCCTCTGGGGAGCGATACTAGTTTTCCTAGGTTATCTAGTCACAACCTTTGCTGCACTCGTCGTGCAAGGGCAGAATGCAGCTTCTAGCTCTTACTCATTTGTCACTCTGGTCGGTCAAGTGTTTGGCACTGTTTTCGCAGAGGTGACTGCGGTGTGTTTACTCAGTTTCTTTGTCGTTGGTCCCATTGTCTATAACTATGCATTTGCACGTCTTCTGGTGGTTGCCAGCGTTGATGGTCGTCTTCCCCTTGGTCTTGCGAAGCTGAACAAAAATCGGGTTCCGGCCAATGCTATTCTGTTTCAGTCTATCGTCGCTGTTGTCTTTACAGGGCTGATTTACTTCTTTATCCCATACGTTTTTGGCCTTGGTCATCCTGCCGATCTTTCTAATGAGGTGTTCAATATCAGCTTAGCTGCTTTGACGCTGATCTGGCTCATCTCTATTCCATTTTTCTTTATTGACATACTCGTGGTCTTTCTACGGGACCGTGCTGCTTTCCACCAAAAGCGTATTTTCCCTATGTGGGTCTTGTGGCTGAGTGCCCTACTAGGAATAGCGACAAGCGTGCTTGCAATTGTAGACACCATCGTCAATTCCTGGATTCCTAATCAAGTAAACAACGCCTCCTGGTGGTATATTGTAGGGGGCCTTACAGTGCTTTGCTTGCTTGTAGGTATTCTAGGAAGTATACTTGCTACGAGTGAAGCTTCCTGGCAACGTTGGGGTGCTTGATATGCATTGTATCCTTGTGATGTAAGGGGAACTTCTCTAGGATTATTACAAAGATGTACTTTTCTGAGAGGGGGAATAGTGCTTTTTTTGTCTACGCGGCTCCTTACCGAGTCGTGTATGTCTGTCATGTATCCGTACACGGTTTGGAGGTATTTCTATGTTGGAAAGTCAGCCGATAACGACGACTGAAACATTTGTCAAGGAAAAGAGAAAACTACGGAAAGAACTGAATCTCTTCTTCATGATCTGTTTTACCGTTACCGCGATGGTGAATATTGATACGCTAGGAGCGGTCTCTTCTCAAGGAGGGCAAGTTCTTCCCTGGCTCCTCATCTCGGCCCTCACTTTTTTAGTTCCTTACGGTTTACTTATGGCAGAGCTTGGTAGTACCTTTCCTGAAGAGGGGGGAATGTATTTTTGGTGTAAGCTAGCTGGGGGAAGAATATTTGCCGCCGTCGCATCCATCTTCTACTGGGTCTCCAATCCGCTCTGGGTTGGAGGAACACTGGCTGTTACGGCTATTGCCACCATCAAGACGTTCTGGTTTGGGAACCCCAACATACTTTTTGGTGGAAGTCCCATTACAGATGCAATAATCGAAATAGTTATTGCACTTGTTTTCATTTGGGGTACCACATGGAGTGCTATTCTCTCTTTACGTGTTGGGAAGCGATTCTCTGCGGTTGGCACACTTATTAAACTCGCCCTACTTGGAATTTTTGTGGTGTTCGCGCTCGCCTTTCTTTTTTCAGGGCAGGCGAAGGGCGCGCATCTGGCTGCCAGCGACTTTTTACCTACATCAGATTGGGGACTCGTTCTTAGTGGTATCATTCCTGTTCTCGTCTTCAACTGGGCTGGGTTAGAATTGCAGAGCGGCGCGAGCGAAGAGATGTATGATCCTCGACGTGATGTACCGCGCTCTTTGCTACGATCGGGAGGAATCGCGGTACTTGCCTACGTTATTCCAGTCCTAGTGATTCTGCTGGCACTGTCTAAAGCGCAGCTATCGAATGCCGCAGGATTTTTGAGTGCATTTCAAGTGGTCGCAGGTGTCCTTCCTGCACCCCTTGCAACAGGAGTGGGTTGGCTGATTGCCCTCGCCGTTGTGGTGGCACTGGCTTCTAGTGGCGGCACGTGGTTAATGGGAGCGGACCGCACCTATGCTGTTACGGCTTTAGATGGAGCGGCCCCAGCAGTTCTTGGACGCTTTAGCGAACGATATGGGACTCCTCTCATCACAAACCTGTTCTCTGGTGCTGTTGCGACTATTGCTATGGTTGCCGCCATTCTCATCACCGCGTTTGGCTCCGGCACAATCACGACTCTTTTCACGTTGGTGCTAGGCTTCACCATATCGACAACGGCACTTTCCTACGTGTTTATCTTCGCATCATACCTTATCTTGCGCTATAAATATCCCACAGTCTCACGTCCCTACAAAGTACCAGGGGGAATGGTTGGAGCATGGGTTTTGACGCTTCTTTCCATCGCCTACGTTGCTGTAGCGGGCTTCTTCACGCTCATTCCTACAGATGATACCGTCAGTGCAACACATCTGAGTCGCTTCACGTACGAGCTGACACAGTTTCTTCCAATTCTCCTTGTTCTCGTACTCGCAGGAGTGTTCTACTTATTAGGACAGCGAGAGCTACGACAAACGAGTGTTGTCGTAGAAGAGAGAAACGTCGCTATCAACGTGCAGGGGCAAGAAGGAGATTAAAGCTTTCAAGTCAGGAAAAGAGAAATGAGCGCGATGAGGTCAGACTTCATCGCGCTCATTTCTCTTTCCTTGACTTGTGTAGCAGAAATAGCATAGTATTCCTGTATCTTATTTTTTTGCTTGCTTGGTACAAAGAGGAGAGGAGTAATTCGTGTCAATCATTGAGACAACTACCCCTGACGACAACAAAACGACATTAAGCTCAAACACAATTGGCCTACCTGGAGTGCTCTTTCAATCGATAACAACGATGGCGCCAGCATCCGCAGTAGCATTTAGCCTCAGTGCAGCAATTCCTTATGCAGGAGCATCGCTACCACTCGCTGTTTTTATCGCGCTTATCGTATGTGCATTGATTGCGTTGAACATTGGTGAACTGGCGAGGCACTTGCCCTCTGCTGGTGGCTATTTCACTTATGTGAGCCGCTCGCTTGGTGTGCAAGCAGGTTGGATGGTTGGATGGTTATTTGATTTAGCCTACCTTTTTATTGTACCGCTCACTCTGCTTGTGCTGGGACCTACAATGGACTCGTTCATGAACAGCATCTTCCACGTTTCGTTTGGTGCGGATGGCTGGGTCGTGTGGGCCATTGTCTTTGCCATCATCGTTTTCGGTCTCACCTATGCGGGTGTCAAAATCTCGGCTGATGTTGGAGTAATTCTTGGCGTCATTGAGATCGCCATCTTCCTGATACTTTCTCTCTGGTTGATTGTGACATCGAGTGACAATATTGGCGCGGTCTTTACTCCTGCATTTAGTCAGCAAGGAGGTCTTGGAGGTTGGCAAGGTATTCTGTACGGCATGACCTTTGTCTTCCTCGCGTTCGCTGGTTTTGAGTCTTCGGCACCGCTCGCGGAAGAGACAATCAATCCACGGCGTACTGTGCCACGCGCTGTGCTGCTCTCGGCCGTTCTTATCGGCATTTTCTTTGTTTTCTGCTCCTACGCTGGCGTTGTTGGCTGGGGTGTCGGTAAAATATCCACCTTTACTGCTGACCCAAATCCGTGGGGCACGCTGTCAAGACGTGTTTGGGGTCCTCTGAACTTTATTGTTATTCTTACCATTCTTAATAGTGCATTGGCAAATGCCAATGGAGGCGTCAACGCAGCCTCTCGTGTGCTCTATGCAATGGGACGTGTTGGGTCGCTCCCCTCTTTCCTGGCACACACCAATCGTGCCCGTGTCCCTGATATTGCCATCTTCATTACAATGGGCTTTGCATTGATCGCCACACTGATTCCAGGACTGCTCTATGGGACGACAAGTGCGTTTGCCTTTGTTGGCACGGTCATCACCATTCCGATTATCCTGGTGTATGCCGCGACCTGCATCTCAGTGCCGTTTTTCTACTTGCGTGAACATCGGGCAGAATTCAATGTGCTTCGTCATATCATTCTGCCTATTGTGCCTGTACTTGTGCTCATTGCTGTGGTCTATTCGCAAGTTGTGCCACTTCTGATTCCTCCCTATCCAGCAGCACCCATTAGCTATGCTGTACCACTTGTTGCTATCTGGTTTGTGATCGGACTGATCATTGTTATTGCTCTTACTCTGCGTGCCCCCGCGACACTTGAGAGAAGCAACAAAGTCTATGGCGAAGAGGTAGACGTAGCGGATTAAATACGTTTGTCGTGAAATATACTGTAGGACTGATTGTGTAATTTAATATATTCATCTTGATACGTCGCCTGTAGGG
>CAXUHF010000014.1:10912-31885 GCA_964250765.1 uncultured Ktedonobacteraceae bacterium
TGATAAATCGGTCCCTACAGGCGACGTATCATTTGGTGAAACAGAATGAGTAGTTCCTGTAATGGTATGAAAGGAGTAGTTATGACTGAATCAGCGAGAACGGGGCGCACAATTCATGTGCAGCGTAACCAGTTTCATCTCGCCTGGGATAATAGTATTCCACCAATTGCGACCATTCAGTCAGGCGAAGAGGTCGAGTTTGATTTGCTGGACGCTGCAGGTGGGCAGATAGGACCAGAAAGCACCGTCGAGGCTATTCACACACTCGACTTTGCGCGCGTTGACCAGGTAAATGGTCCGATCTATGTTGAGGATGCCAAAGCGGGCGATACGTTACAAGTTGAGTTTCTTGATCTGCAACCCGCAAATTGGGGATGGACTGCTATCATCCCTGGTTTTGGTTTGCTTGCGGACGAGTTTACTGAGGCAGCACTAAAAATCTGGCATCTGGAAGGGGGAGCAGAAGGCTGGGCAGAATTTGCTCCTGGTATTCGCATTCCGCTTGCACCGTTTTGTGGTGAAATCGGTCTTGCTCCTGCTGTCTCTGGTGCACTCTCGACGATTCCACCCTATCGTCACGGTGGCAATATGGATACCAAGCATATCACAAATGGTGCAAAGCTCTTTCTGCCGATAGAGGTTCCTGGTGCACTTTTCTCATTAGGCGATGGGCATGCGGCACAAGGTGATGGTGAGGTGTGTGGTACCGCTATCGAAACGCCGATGCGTGCGACAGTGCGTTTGACTGTGCGAAAAGATATACACGTGCCGGAGCCGCAATTTCTTACAGGTGGTCCACTCACGCCACGAGCCAATACCGCGCCCTATTATGCAACTGATGGCATCGGACCAGATATGGTTGAGGCGACGCGTAACGCGGTACGCCATATGATAGACCATATTCAGGGTACCTATGGCCTTTCACGTTCCGATGCCTACATGCTGTGTAGTGTTGCTGTGGATTTGAAGTTGTCCGAGGTTGTGGATATGCCTAACTGGTTGGTAAGCGCATTCCTGCCACAAAGTATATTCGATACAAAATAATTCGACACAAACATAGGTAGGCTGTACAGCCCACCTATGTTTGTGTCGAATTATTTTGTATCACATCTCTATCGGTTTGCACGCCTACCGCGATAGCGATAGACAATTGTGCGAGGTCGGCGATGCTTACGTCGAAGGCACTGAGGCCGAGGTGTTCGGCGCGGCGTTTGGCATTACCATGTAAGCGCACGGAGGGGCGCCCACTGCGCAGTTGTACGACCTCCATTTCGCGCCATGCGACACCATGTAGACCTGTGCCCAACGCTTTACTGATGGCTTCCTTCGCGGCGAAACGACCCGCGAGCTTTTCGGCTCGCCCCCGGCATTGCAGGACCTCAAGCTCGGTGAAGACTCTTTTGAGAAAACGTTCGCCGTGATGCGCGAAGACTTTCCGTACACGGTCAACCTCGATAATGTCGATGCCAACGGCAATGTTGACGCCCTGTGGCGTGGAAAGCGATGTTGGAAGACCTGCCACACCCTTTGGTCCGAAGAGCCAATCGGGAAGCTCGGTTCCAGCCTGACTCACGAGTGGGGTAAAGAGGAGTGGTTGGTCTTTCTCTTGCATTATTTTGTCGCCTCCAAGCCGAGTGTTGGTTGTTGTGCCTCTTGTATATCGCCCGACGTGTCACCTGCTGGCAACACTGTGGGGGCAGGACTTGTACCACGACCCATGCCCCGATAGATAAAGCCGATGCGGTTCATCTCTGACGCCTCATAGATGTTGCGTCCATCAACCAATACAGGGCGGCGCATAATCGTGTGGATTTGCGTCATATTCAGCGACTTGAACTCGTTCCATTCCGTGACGATGACGAGTGCATCGGCTTTCTCCGCTACATCGTAGGCATCCTTGCAGAATTGAACATCCTCCATGCGTACCTCGGCGCGTTCGAGTGCATCGCGTCCTGTTTTTGCCGCGATGGGGTCGTATACGCGCACCTTCGCACCCTGACTTGTGACCCAGCGAATGATGTCAACGGCAGGAGCTTCACGCATGTCGTCAGTGTTTGGTTTGAAGGCAAGGCCAAGCACACCGATGGTACAGCCACGCAACGAACCCAGTATAGCCGTAAGCTTGGATACCACAAGGCGGCGCTGGTCGTGGTTAATATCCATCACGGCATGTAGAAGTTGTGGGTGTAAACCAGCTTCGTCCGCCATATGCGCGAGTGCACGCACGTCTTTGGGAAAGCAACTGCCCCCGTATCCCAGCCCCGCATCAAGAAAGGCGCGCCCAATACGTTTGTCGTAGCCCATACCAACGGCGACCTCTTTTACGTCTGCACCGAGACGTTCGCATATCTGGGCTATCTCATTGATAAAGGAAATTTTAGTTGCGAGAAATGCGTTCGAGGCATACTTAATCATCTCGGCGGTGTACAGGTCCGTGATGACAATGTGAGCGCGCAGGGGCAGATAGAGAAGTGCGACATGATGTGCGGCGGCCTGATCGGATGAACCGAGTACAACACGATCAGGGTTTTGGAAGTCTAGCACGGCGGAACCTTCGCGCAAAAATTCGGGATTTGAAACAACTGCGAATGGTACTTCTGGGCGTTTGAGGCTATTGCGAATGATGCGCGAAACAACATCACCACTACCTACGGGTACCGTACTTTTATTAATAATAACAGCATAGTGATCGAGTTTTTCAGCAATACTACGTGCGGCACTCTCGACATAGCGCATGTCAGCACCGCCTTGACTGGTCCCTGTTGGAGTATTTACAGCCACAAAGATAAATTCAGCATTGTCCAAACCTTCATCGTAACTTGTAGTGAAGTGTAATCGACCCGCCCCCACATTGCGCTCAACCAGTTCTTCCAGTCCTGGCTCGTAGATAGGCAAAATACCTTGTTTGAGTCGCCCAATTTTCTCAGCTACGATGTCAACGCATGTAACCGAGTTGCCCATATCAGCAAGGCAAGTTCCAGTGACAAGTCCTACATAACCAGTACCAATAACACAGATAGTTGACACAAACTTACTCCTCAATATTTACAAATGGATTTTCATGTTTTTCAGCCAAAATAGTCGTTGGCTCACCATGACCTGGGAAGACCGCAAGGTCCTCTTCCAACAGGTAGAGCTTTGTACGAATAGATTCAATAATTTGTTCGTAATTACCACCTGGTAAATCCGTGCGTCCAATGCTTCTATGAAACAAGGTATCGCCACTAAAGACACAGTAGGGACAGCTTACAAAGCAGACACCGCCCTGTGTATGTCCCGGCGTATGTAACACCTCTAGTTTGAGTGTGCCGAAACTGATGACATCACCCTCTTTTAAGAGTATGTCCGGCTTTCGTTTCACAAGGGGAGCACGACGCCCAAAGTTTCGCGCAGCACGCTCATCCGTATACATAAACGTATCAGCAGCGTGAATAGCCAGGGGAACAGGATAGATGGTACTGACCTCATCAATAGCACAGATATGGTCGATATGTCCATGCGTATTAAGAATGTATTTGGGTAGAAGTTGCAATTCTTGAATACGTTCTAAAATGCGCTCTGCCTCGTCGCCAGGATCGATAATTACAGCTTCACGAGTTATAGGACACGCATACAAATAACAATTCTCTTCAAACATCCCAACTGTGATACATGCAACTATAGGTGTAGCTTGTTCGTCTATACCATGGGAAATATCGGACATACGTTCTTTGTCTCCTATTGTCGGCATCTAGCTTTATACTACGAGACATTATAGCATAGTAGGGGTCTAATTCATTACACCCTGTGGGCGATCAACCATGTTCACAGGATAGATGAAATGTTGCAAATGCCCTACCAACATTGTCGTATGCCGCCCACAGGGTGTAATGAATTAGACCCCTACAGACGTTTTCTATCCTGATAAGTGGGTTAAAGACGATAATTGGTTCTTATAGAGATACGAATACATCTATAATACTGACACGTCCGTATCCTATATATGAGGTGTAAAGTTGAGGGAAGCGTGACTTTTGTGGTATACTCTATGAAAACACAATTTGCTCGTAATAAGCGTTTATTCCTTTACATGCATAAAGACGGATACATGCATAAAGATGAAATTCCTATACATAGATACTAACAAACTAGACGAAGTAGAAATATATACGATAGAATGAGAAGCATAGGCATGCTACGCTACTCTTGATTAATGACAGAGTTGCTTACGCCTTTGGGCATGTTGTTCAGGAGGGATAAGGGAAAATGTCAAAAGATGATCGTTCGGAGCGAAAACTCTATCACAAAAGTCCCGGACGCCAATATGGATACGATTATGATCCATTGCGGAGTCGCGATGGGCAACAGGGTCAACAACGGGGGGAGCAGGCTCAGCAAGAAGAGCGATCACAGAGGATAAGTACTCAGCTTGTTCAACGCCCAGATCCCCGCAGAACGAGAGAACTTACACGCAAGAGCATTTTAGCCAGTAGGCGCGCCGCAAATGAGAGTAGCGAGAATGAAGAGCAGTTCGTAGACGAAGAACTATATGAGCGTCCAACGAGACGCCCCGTTGATGAAGAACAAGAGGACCCTACATTATATAGTAGCCGTCGTCACGCTCGGAACGTGGTGGCTCCTCGTCTTCCCTCGACACGTCAGCTTATCGAGACGGGTGAAGACGATGATTATGAAGAGAATGAAGTATATTCAGAGTATACAGGATATGACCCCGATCAGGGTTATGAAGAAGATACTGAACCTCTCGATGAACGTATGTATGCATCTGTCCCTGCTCCACGTTCAGCCCCTCTTGCTCCTCGCATGGTACAGCCTGCACCAGTGCGCACGCGCCAGCTTATCGAGCCGGACGAGGAGTATGAGGACGAATACGAAGATGAGTATGAAGATGAAGAGGTTGATCAGCCGCGCAGACGTCGCAAAAAAGTATCGCGTCGTGGCGTCCTGTTCGGCATCGGTGCATTAGCAGTAGGTGGGGCGGGTGTTGCTGCCTACGAAATAGCACCAAAGATTCCAGGTGTTGTCAACGGTGCTGCAACCAATATCGAGCAACAGTTAGAGGACGCCTTCAACAAAGGTTTAGCACAGGGTGCAGATAATGCACGCAAAGAGTTACTGACCGCCCTACAAAACCTCGAAGGTTTCACGCTTGATGGAGCTATCAGTGCGGCAAAGTTAACTCGTGTTGCTTATGATGTCTTCGTTTCGCCTATTGTGAAGGTTGGTTCGGTCCTCGCTGGTGATTTCCTGACGACGATGTTGAGTGCTGTCACGATTGCACGTAATTTTCTCAAGAATGCCTACCAGGATAATGGTACACTTCAGGCCGTGCAAACCATTCTACAGTCATGGGTCGATCAGGTGAAAAACCTACCTCAACAACTTGACGCGATTACGAATACTGATCTTGATGGTGCGCAGTCATACTTGAATGCGCTCGAAGCCAAGATCAAGGATGAGCAAGCAAAACTCAACAAGAGTGGAACAACTACACCCACTCCAGTCTCTAAGCAAAAAACTAAGTGATTAAGGGAAACAGGGAGACCGTAAGGCGAACGGACGCCCACAAGGGGCTACCCTACTATACACAAGGCGCGTAGCGCATATTAAGAGTATAGTAGGGTAGCCCCTTGTGGGCGTCCGTTGTATCTATACGTATTTGAACAGTATTGTTTACCCTTTCTCAACATCTATGAAGCCTCGCAACTCAAACCCTCACAAGCCCGTATATACTGTATGTTCTACTCAATAATATGCACCTATTCTTGACAAAAAATACAGACTATAAAAACCAATATGTCTTTAATTGTCAGTTATACGACTATATGCTATAGTGAGCACAAATATGGAAAAGACATCTGCTTTTGTGAGGTACATACTAAATGACATCTATACATCTACGATTAACGGCTGCTGATAAAAGTGACGTGGGAAAACAACGCGATCAAAACGAAGACTGTGCCTACAAACGCATAGAGTCATCAGAAGAGGGAGATCGAGGTCTCTTTATTGTTGCTGACGGCATGGGCGGGTATAAGGCGGGCGAGGTCGCAAGCAAACTTGCGATTGAAACAATTAGTCAAAACCTGGATAGTTTCTTCAAACCTATTGCCGATCAACCAACGATCAAGCTTGATCTAGCTGAGGTGAAAGAGGCTGGAAAGAAGCCAACTCCTGTTGTCGAGGAAAACTCGAAGCAGAAGACACGCAAATTGAAAGAGACGCCTGTCTCGTTTGCCGTTGAGGACCAGTTGAAAACAGCGATTCAGCAGGCAAACACAGCGATTATACGCTACGGCGAGAAACAAAGCGCAGCGCGTGGCCTTGGAAGCACTGTAACAGCCGTCCTTGTACAGAACGATAATGCTTATGTCGCTAATGTTGGCGATAGTCGCACCTATCTTCTTCGTGAGGGCAATTTAACTCCCATGACACGTGATCACTCATTAGTTGCACGGCTCGTCGAGTCAAACCAGATCACAGCGGATGAAATCTACACACATCCACAGCGTAACTTAATCTACCGTTCGCTCGGTGCAGGACACAAGACGGTCGAGGTTGACATTTTCCATGAGACACTGCTTCCCAAGGATGCGTTGCTGCTTTGCTCCGATGGACTATGGGAGATGGTGCGTGAGCAGGACTTAAAGAGACTGTTGAGTGAGGAGAGTAGTCCACAGAAGATATGTGATCAGTTGATTGATCTAGCAAACGCGAACGGTGGCGAGGACAATATTACGGCCGTCGTTGTGCATGTGAACGCGCATTGACACAGTTGTAAAAGGTTGGAGTATGCTCTATGGCCCTTCCTATAGGCACGGTTCTTGATGGAAAATATAAAATTGATAAGATTCTTGGCGAAGGTGGTATGGGCACGGTCTACAGGGTAGCGCAGGATGCAGGACCAGGAATGCCTCCTTATCATTATGCAGTCAAAGAATTGCTTATCGGTCCAAGTACGAGTAAAGAGGACAGAGACGTTGCGATAGACCGTTTTAATAAAGAGGTTGCGCTATTACGTGGCTTGAAGAATCCACATATAGCAAGTTTAATGGTGCCATTTCAAGAGCGTGGCAATTACTACTTTGTGATGGAGTTTGTGCCGGGGGTGAGCCTTGAGAAGATGCTTGAGGATAGGAAATCACCTTTGCCAGAGGACAAGGTAATCAAGTGGGGCATGCAGGTGTGTGAAGCGTTGACATACATTCATACGCGCGTCCCACCAATCATTTTGCGTGACTTGAAGCCTGGCAACATTATGATTACCACCGATGACGACGTACAACTTATCGACTTTGGCATCGCACGACGTTTTGACCCAAACAAGCGTACAAATACCGAGAACCTTGGTACCATCTCGTATGCTTCTCCTGAACACCTCGGCTCGATCACAATGCCAGGGCAGAAGCGTACCGCGCAAAATCCAGGTCGCCTCGTGCAAACCGACGCTTGCTCTGACATTTACTCGTTAGGAGCAACACTGTATCATTTGCTCACAAACTATGAGCCGGACCCGATTCAGACACCAGCAACTGGCAGTATTCTAGCGAAGAATCCACGTCTACGTACTGTGCAGGTTAACGGGAGAAGAGTATGCCCAATTGAGCAAGTAATTATTCGAGCGATGCAACAGGAGCCTGCGCTACGTTTCCAGAGCGCGGAGGAGATGCGTGTCGCGTTACAACAATGCTTGCCCAATAGTGCTGCACCACAAACCATTGCTATTCCTGCTGTTAGTTCGCCGAATGCAACGCTTATGATGGCGACCAGCGCGGCGAACGGCTTAGTGTGTCCTAAGTGTGGTTTTCAGAATCGTCCAGGGGCGAAGTTTTGCAAGCGTGATGGGCAACCATTGGTGCAAGGTGTAACTGTGGCTCCCACACAAACACATCCACAGCAACAGCGTCGTGTGCCTATTCAAGCGCGTCCTGTGCAACGTCCAATTCAGACGCGTCCAGGACCAATACAGGCGCGTCCTGTGCAATCGACAACCGGTTCATCAAATGGTCGTGCGTCTATTCAAGCACGCCCCGTGCAACCAATTCAGGCACGATCTGTTCCAACGGCTCCACCAACGACCAGCAATGACCCTAATGTAGCTTATCGGTCTGCATTGCAACTGCTTTCACAGAAAAATTATGTGGGGGCGATTCAGCAGTTCCGCGAGGCACAGCGACTAGGAGGTTCTTCCTATGATGTCCTCTATAACCTTGGTCGCACGTATCGCCAGTATGGGCAATCGGTCAAGGATACTGATAAGCGTCTCTTCACCGAGAATATGAAGGTTGCGGCTGAACAATTCGAGGACGCTCTTCGTCTCAAGGCTGACGCGGTTGATGTCTACTTTCAGGTAGGTTTATGCTACCGTGATTTAGGACTATACCAGCAAGCGACGAATGCGTTCACGAAGGCGTTAGGACTCGCACCGCAGGACCCCGCGATCTATTACCAACTTGGCTTATCCGCAATGGATCAGGGGTATTATCGTGAGGCCGAGGCGCGTTTCTTGGATGGACTGAAAATTAATCCTAAGCATACGTTACTCTTAATAGCGATTGGTAGACTATATAGCGAGACAAAGCAGTTACCAGCAGCAATCAGTACGTTGCGACAGGCAACACAGGAAGACCCAATGTTGTGGGAGGGTTGGTACGAACTGGGACGTGCGCATATGAAACAACGCGAATGGAATCTAGGCTTGAGCGCGTTGGAGCAAGCCCGCCAGCTTAGCCCCTATGTGTCTGATGTCTATAGTGCAATGGCGACCTGTTATCTCAAAATGAACAAAAAAGGCGAGGCACGGCAATTGGTCAATGAAACGCTACAACGCGATCCAACCAATGCGGAAGCACTCAGGCTACAAAAACAACTATAAACGAATCGAAGGAGGGCAGCGATGCTCTGTCCCAATTGTAATACACAAAATCGAGACAATGCGAAGTTTTGTAAAGTGTGTGGCTACTCGTTTCCAGCAGAGGACCTTGCTGCGAGTTCTCCTGCTACTACTCATCCGGTCGATATACAGAATGCTCCTGCAATTCAGGAGACTACTCCTGCGTCCACAGCTAGTATTAATGAAGTAACACCTGCATCCCCAAGCAGTATTAATGAAGTAGCACCACAGGAAGTAGTATCACAGGAAGTCCCAGCGATAGAGGTTGTGGCTCAACCAGAAGCAGTTGGTGCCACTCAGCCTGCACAAAATACAACGCTTCCAGAAGATGATATCAGTCTTGCGCCAACACAGATACTTTCACCACAAGAAATGATGACATTCCAAGCGCGGCGCTGGCAGCAAGAAACGGGACACAGTACAGGAACAGATGTGTCACAGCAGTCTACGGGACCTGACTCGTTACAATCTGTAGGGACCGCTTCAGTGCGTCCTACCGCCGACGAACAAGTCACCTCATCTTCTGTATGGCAAGAAGGAAACACAAGTTCCTCTAACGTACATACAGATGTTGCTGATGTGCCAACAGTAATGATGTCACAAAATGGAGATGTGACAGAAGGGGAACCTATGCAGATTCCACCACCACCGCCATCAGAAGCTCAGGCAGCCGCATCAGGAAATGACCCAAGTGTCTCAACATATGCGGAACAAGCTACAGCACTCCCAGCCTCAGTAACTCCTCCTGAACAGGATGCAACTCCCGTAGGGACTGCTTCAGCGAGTCCTGCTTCGCCATCGACAGAATCGGTTGAAACAGAAGGACGCGCTGAAGCGGTCCCTACCGATGATGCCGAAGGACACGCGGCGGTCCCTACAAGCGATACACTTGCTGTTGGCACTCTTGTGGCGGGACGTTATGAGGTGATGCAAGTGGTGCAGGCGGACGCACAGGAGCATGTGTATCAGGTTACGGACCGTCAAGGCTATCAGCAGTGTTGGAATTGTGGATCGAAGGAGAACGCACAGGGTGATGAGTTCTGCATCGACTGTGGAGCGGAATTGCTCAATGCGAGCTATCTCATGCACGAGTATGCTGCAACTACAAGCAGTAACAATGATGCACATATGTTGCAAGGAACTATTGCCAATACGTTTGTCGAGCAGGGCAAAACATATGTTATCGAGCAACAGCACGCCGCGCAATTAGCATTTCCTAATGGCGCACATCTCTTAGCCGCAGGGGACTCTGACGCAGGCAATGTGCGTCGTAGCGAGCCAAATGAAGATAGTACGCTTGTGTTGCAATTTCAACGCGTCCACGAGTCGCAGGCAACACCCGTTGGTGTGTTTATTATCGCTGATGGTATGGGTGGTCATGATAATGGTCAAGGTGCAAGCCGCATGACTGTCAATGTTATCGCCGACAAACTGGTGCGTGAATTGCTTCTTCCCCCATTAGAGGCTGAGAAGAGTGGTGGGTTAACCGCATCCGTTACTCCTTTGGAAGAGGATGCGTTGGTTGGCGTGCTCAAGGGAGCTGTCGAAGAGGCAAACAATGTGCTGGTGCAGACGAACCAACATGATAAGACCGATATGGGATCAACTATTACTGGTTTTATGATTGTAGGTGATGCTGCGTTTATTATTAATGTGGGCGATAGTCGCACCTATATGCTGCGTGAAGACACACTCTATCAACTGACTAACGACCATTCGTTGGTGGCACAGTTATTAGCGGGTGGTCTGATCGAGCCAGACGATGTATACACACATCCACAACGAAGCCAAATTTTCCGTAGTCTAGGCGACAAGATGAATGTACAGGTTGATGATTTCAAACAG
The DNA here is from genome assembly GCA_964250765.1 of uncultured Ktedonobacteraceae bacterium. Classification (GTDB taxonomy): domain Bacteria; phylum Chloroflexota; class Ktedonobacteria; order Ktedonobacterales; family Ktedonobacteraceae; genus JBBQVS01. The sequence goes on from CAXUHF010000014.1 coordinate 21,651, forward strand.
CAGCTTCTCCCTGGCGACATTCTGCTCAGTTGTTCTGATGGCTTATGGGAGATGGTGCGTAACCCACAGATTACAGACATTTTGAAGAATGCACACGATCCGCAAACCGCTTGCACACAGTTGATTGAAGCCGCCAATGCGAACGGTGGCGAAGACAACGTGAGTGCCGTCGTCGTGTTCGTGCGCTAATATGATATACTAGGGCCATCCGAAGCGAAAGGAGCCGTTACTACTATGCCCGGAGAGGTAACACTAGCACATCAGCTAGGAAAAGATTTCATGCCTGTTACTGGTGGAAGCCAGATCGCATACGTGCTTTTAGAAGCCAAGCCAACAGCAATGATGGCGCAAGTTCGTATGCCACTGAACTTCGCACTGGTACTCGACCACTCAGGTTCTATGAGGGGTGCGAAACTCAAGAATGTCAAAGAAGCGGTAAAGATGGTGATCGACCGCCTGGAGCCAACGGACTACATTTCCGTTGTGATCTTTGACGACACCGCACAAGTGATTATCCCCTCGATGCCAGCAAACGATCCCATCGGAATGAAGGCCGCAATTGATCGCATACCAGATGCAGGCGGCACCACGATGTCGCTTGGTATGATTCAGGGACTCGGCGAGTTACGCCGTTGGAACATTCCTAACGCGGTTAATCGTATGATTCTGCTCACCGATGGTGTCACATATGGTGATACTGATCGTTGTCGGCAACTCGCACGCGATGCGGCAGCCGCCAACATTGCGATTAATCCTTTAGGGATTGGCTCTGACTGGGACGAGAGTTTGCTTGACGATATCGGACAACTTAGTGGTGGGACACCTGCCGAGTTTATCAGAAGTGCCTCGGATGCGATGACCATTTTCCAACAGCAACTACAGAGTGCGGTTGCGGTTGCGGTGCGTAATGCCACATTGACACTACGCTTGCCTGCAGGCGTTTCGCCTCGCAAGGCTGTTAAGGTCTTGCCGCTCATTCGTGACGTTGATTCATCCAGTCTTTCTGATCGTCAGGTGGTCATTCCTCTTGGCGACCTGGAAAAGGAAAATGCGCAATCAGTCCTTGTGGAGTTGATGATCGACCCACGACCTGCTGGTCTCTTCCGTATCGCGCAGGCTGAGCTTTCTTATGACGTACCTGTGGCAGGAGTTGTGAGCGAGCGCATTCGTGACGATATCAAAGTTACCTTCACCTCTGACGCAAACGAGGCGGCACAGGTAAACGCTACGGTCATGAACTTTGCCGAAAAAGCGAACGCTAATCGTCTTGTGACACGCGTCCTCGACGAGTATAAGCGTACAGGTAAGGCAACAACAAAACTTGCCCCCAATGTGACACGCGTGCTTGATCCCGAAACGCAGGCCGCAATTGAGCAGATCAATCAGGGTCAACAGATTTCTCAAGATCAGGTGAAGTCTATCGGCAATAAGACACGCAAACTAACTCAACGCTTGGATGATATTATTCCATAATAAAATTACGTTTGTAGGGACCGATTTATCGCGTCCTGAGTGGGGCTGAAGGGAATGCGCTGGGAATAGGCATCGTCGCCGACACGTTGCTCCACCACCCTACTCTAGGACGCGATAAATCGGTCCCTACAACAAATAAGGTAAACATAAAAAAATAGGTATACGAGGAAGGATAGAGTAATGTCAGTAGTATGTTCTTTGGGACATGTAAATCCCGATGGTTCGGCTTTTTGTGATGAGTGCGGCGAGCCTCTTAATGCGTCCGCTCCTGCGGCTGTCGCAACACAGGATGCTCCTATTGTGACCTCAATACCAGATGTTGTGCAACAGGCTCAGCCAGTGCAACCAGACCCCGCATATGCAACTCAGGAGCCTGAGCCAGCATTTGATGCAACACAGGCATCATCATCGGTCGCACAAAGTGTTGCACCGACAGGATTGCAGGCACGTTTAATCGTGGAGGCAGACAATCAAGAGTTCGACATAAGCGGAAAAGATAATATCCTGATTGGTCGTGAAGATGCTGTGAGCAACATCTATCCAGATGTGGACCTGACAGCACATGGTGGTGAAGATGGTGGTGTATCGCGCTTACACGCACGTATCTTCGTTGAGAATGGGGAATACATGCTGGAAGACGAGAACAGCACGAATTTCACCTTTTTGAATCGACAGCGCCTTGCGGCAAAGACACCAACGCAACTGCATGACAATGACGAAATACGTCTTGGTCGTGTGCTGCTACGCTTCAAAACTGCATAAATCATTGAAAATGCTGTCAAGATAGAACTCCTCAATCATGGCATTGCCATGATTGAGGAGTTCTATCCTAACAGCATTTTCATAAAAGGTTTGACAGCACCGACAGAAACCGCTATAATTTACGAGACATCTTATAGGGGCACGATTTATAGTGTCCATCTTTGAGGAGAGAAGACAGTAATATGAAACGTACATGGCAACCAAAGCGTATTCCACGCTTACGCGAGCATGGCTTTTTAAAGCGCATGTCATCACGCAACGGGCAGCGCGTCATCAAGGCCCGCCGAGCTAAAGGGCGTTGGAGCCTGACCGTCTAGCGGTATTGTGGCACTTAAACGAACGTTACGCCTACGAAAAAATAGTGACTTTCAACGGGTAAGGCAGCAGGGACGCAGTATAACGTCTCGGCTGCTTATACTTGCGTGGCTGCCTACAAGGGAAACAGGGGTACGTGTTGGCTTTGTGGTCAGCAAACGTATCTCTAAGCATGCAGTTATACGTAATTATAAGAAGAGACTCCTTAGTGAGGCGATTCGGCCTTCGTTAGATGAACTTTCTGGCGGCTGGGACGTAGTAATTAGTGCAAGGCATAATATCCTTGATGCTGATCTAAATATGATCACTCATGACATTACTACATTGCTGCGTCGAGCAAAGCTGCTTGGCTCTGTCGAGCCACATAGCTAAATAGGCGTAGTATACAGAGGCAGATAGTGAAATACATAGCAATGTTTCTCATTCGGGTATATCAGCGCACGCTGTCGGTGGTCCTGCCCTCATCGTGTCGATTTACGCCTTCGTGTTCACATTATGGATATGAGGCAATTGAACGTTTTGGATTTTTCCGTGGTGGCTGGATGACTGTAAAGCGTATTGGACGTTGTCAGCCATTTTATCATGGAAATCTCTACGATCCCGTCCCAGAACGCCTGGGGAACTAGATCGAGGAAGGCAGGAAAACACTCGTGGGCGAGATAGGGTACTTATTCAATCTCATCTTTACATTTCCCATTTTCAATGGCCTCATGCTGCTGTACGGGCTATTTGGAGATTTTGGTCTCTCAATTATTGTCTTAACAATCGTTATCAAACTGGTTCTTTTTCCTCTGACGCTGCAGCAGTTGAAATCCATGAAGGCAACGCAAGCTCTGCAACCACAGATGGCGGAACTCAAAAAGAAGTACGCAAAGGACCAGCAAGCACAAGCACTAGCCACACAAGCTCTTTATAAAGAGTATGGTGTCAATCCTGTCGCGGGTTGTCTCCCTTTGCTCGTACAATTACCTGTCTTATACGGCATGTTCAACGCATTTAACAGTGTGCTTAGATTTACGGGAAAAGACCCATTACAACACATCAACAGTCTCATTTATCCGTTTTTACCACATTTCACTCATACGCCAAACCTGAACTTGAACTGGTTTACGTTTCTAAATCCACATTGGTACTTCGCGTTGAGCCAACCCGATCCAACGCATATTCTGCCAATCCTAGCAGGTCTGGCGACATTTGTGCAGTTACGCATGTCACAGCCAAAGACTGCAACTCCTGCTGCAGCGAACGATCCAACTCAGCAGTCGATGAAGACGATGCAATACATTATGCCATTGGTCACAGTCTTCTTTGGCTGGACGTTTCCTGCTGGTCTCGCGCTCTACTGGACGATTTCTTCTATCTTCCAAGCGGTACAGCAGTACTTTGTCACTGGTTGGGGCGGGCTTATCACGGCACCAAATCTGGTGAGTAAGGCTAGTACACCTACAAACCAACGCGACTTTACAAAAGAGAAACCTGCAGGTAACATGTCATTGTTTGGACAGAAGGTCCAACTAGGTGGTGCTACTGCCAACGGCGGTAGTGCAAGTGGCCCAGAAAGTGGTATTGTAGAGGGAAGCATTGAAGAGAGCGATGGTCCGATAGGGAGTCAACTACGTACAACGCCAGCACGACGTAAGCCAGCATCAGCCCGTCGTAGGAGCAGCAATAACATTCAAAAGAGGAATGTATCGCGTCGCTAACATCGCTTGACTTGAACGGGACTGATGATGCGAATGAGCGAATGTAACAGGATACGTCAACTGTAGGGACCGATTTATCACGTCCTAGTCGGCCCTTAAAATGCCAAAAGGACGTGATAAATCGGTCCCTACAGTTGACGTATAATTTTGTCAAAGACGGTTATTCCGTTCTTCTGACAGCCAATCGCTAACTGAGGACGCAATACATTGGCCCCTACAAATACGAAGAAATATAAAGGGAGGCACGAAAGCCGTGGAAAGCATAGAGGCTAGTGGAAAGAGTGTTGACGAGGCGGTACAGCAGGCATTGATGCGCCTGGGTAAACGGCGTGAAGATGTCGAAATTCTCGTGCTACAGGAGCCAAGTCGTGGCACATTTGGTCTGGGTAGTAAAGAGGCGCGAGTGCGGGTGAGTACTCGTGATATTCCCTTTGCGGTACGCCCACCGATCAGTGGGGCGGTGATTACGCCCGAAATGGCAGATGCTATTCTTGGCCTCGATGGTCCAGAAGTTGCCGAGGATGACGAAGAGTTTGAGGACGAGGATGAGGAAGAAGGAGAGTTCGACGACGAAGAACTCGAAGAGGACGAGGAACTTGAGGATGATGAAGAGGACGAGGATGGTGAGTTTGAGGAAGATGAGCCTGTACCGTTTATTGCATCGTCCGACCCCTTACCAAGTATTGCCGAATTCGGCGATGTAAGCGTGGCGCAAGGCGAGATGCAAGAGGTTGAGACGCCTTCACGTGAGGACGTTGAAATCACTGTAGATGTTCTACAACATATTTTACGCTACATGAACATCCATGCAACTGTACAGGTGCGCTCAACAAACCCGCTTGCTCTCAATATTCATGGTATCAACGAGAACCTCGGTTTGTTGATCGGGCGCCGTGGTGAAACATTGGCATCACTACAACTGCTTGTGAGTCTCATTGTTGGACATCGTACCAAGCATCGTATGCGTATCACGATTGACGCGGAAAACTATCGTGAGCGTCGTGAAGAGAATCTTCGTTCGTTGGCTTTACGTGTGGCGCAACAGGTACGTAACTACCGTCGTGCTATAGCTTTGGAGGCGATGCCCCCTAACGAACGACGAATCGTCCACATAGCCCTGGCGGATAGTAAGGATATTAGCACAGAGAGTATTGGCGAAGGCGAAGAGCGACGTGTCGTTATTTCGCTTAAGCGCATTGGAAGGTAGTATGTTCAACCTACAAAATGATGGAGATGATGCAAAACAAGCATCTCCATCATTTTCGTTACAGTTCCTTACACTCGGACATGTGACACGTGATCTCCATCCTGATGGCTCGTTCTCACTTGGCGGTACCGTGATATTTGCTGCCTTCACCGCCTACCGTTTAGGATTAGTGGCAGGTATCGTTACTTGTGTCTCGGCTGACCTTCTACAAGAACTTCCTCGTATACTTCCTGATATCGCGCTTGCAGTACGTCCAGCTATGGAAACGACTACGTTTGTAAATCAGTACAAGCAAGGATTTCGCACGCAATATCTGCAAGCACAGTCTGATACGTTGAATACGCTAGACGTGCCTCTATCATGGCAGAATGCACCGATTGTGTTAATAGGGCCGTTAACGCAAGAGATTCCTCCTGAACTTGTTGCACTTTTTCGACGTCGGTCTGGTGCCATTATTGCCGCGACTCCTCAAGGTTGGTTACGACGTTGGGATGCCGATGGGCGCGTCTGGCCCACTCAGTGGGAGACAGCAGAGCAGATACTTCCATTGCTTGACGTGTTGATCTTGAGCCATGATGATCTGCTACCCTTCGCTCACGGGAATCGGCAGGAGGCTGATAAGATGTTGCATGAGTGGAGTATGCATGTCCCGTTGCTCGTAGCGACTGATGGGCGTCATGGTGCAACTCTCTTTCGACTTGGAGCTGCACAACACTTTCCTGCATATACCGTCCAAGAGGTGGACCCAACAGGTGCTGGCGATGTGTTCGCGGCAGCATTTTTGATTGAGTTCTATAAACATGGGAACGCTGAACGGGCAGTAGACTTTGCAAATTGTGTTGCCTCGTTCTCGGTAGAGCAAGAGGGTGTACAGGGGATTCCGACGATGGAGAGAGTGGTGGAAAGGATGAAAGCGAAACAAGAAGATGAGGTCGGCTAGCCGACCTCATCTTCTTGTTTCACATTACTTCTCTTCAGGCTGATTTCGCTCAATGCCTTCAAGCATTTGATTGAGCGAACTGAGACGCTGTTCCATATCGGTTGCTTGCTGTTGCAAGCTACGAAGACCATGAGTAAGCTCGTGAAACTGACCATTCAGGTGTACTCGAAGCGGTTGCTCTTTCTCATATATTGGATGAGCAGTTGTAGCACCGTCTTGTACGACTGCTTCTGCTACTGGTACTGTTCTTGCCTCGGGCAGTGGTGCTACCTCTTGCATCGGTGTCGTCACGCGAGTATGCTCTGCCTGAGGTGGTTGCTCAGGTGCAGGCGCAGGCGTTGGTGGGGCTTCTCTTGCTGTTTGTGGAACAGCCTCCGGTACTTTCGCTTGTGCTGAATTGCCGCCTCTCAAAACAAAAAAGAGCGCGATGAGCGCACCAACGCCTATTACCAGGAGTCCCCCTATAATCAAGATATCCATACTGTTTCCTTCTCTCTCCGTGCAAACATACAGTGTCGTTGGGAATATCGACATCCCCTAACATTCGTCTAGCCCAACAGGGTGTGCTGAAGCAGACCCGTACAAGGTTTAAATTATCCTAAAAGACATTGTGGAAGACGAAGCAACCCTGTACGGGTCTGCTTCAGCACACCCTGTTCGTCTTCCACAATGTCTCACACGAACGATATTAATGCAAGTGAATTGTGACAGTTGCACTCAGTCCAGGGACAAGATCATTGCCACCGTTGCCATTAAGCGAGACGATAACGGGTACACGCTGGCCCACCTTCGTAAAGTTGCCGCTCGCGTTGTCCTGTGTTGGCAAGAGCGAGAAGGACCCTGCCGTCGCTTGTACAATCTGTTGCACATGACCGGTGTAGGTGGTGCCACTAAAGGCATCAACCTTGACATCGACCTGCTGTCCAACCGAGACGTTGTTGATCGTGTTTTCATCGACATAGGCGACGATATTGACATTGCTTAGGTCGGTGACTTGAGCCACGGTAAGACCAGCTGCCACGCTCTGACCTTGTACGGCAGGAAGCTGTACAATGGTACCACTGATGGGGCTGGTGACATTCACCGTATTGCTCTGAGCATTGGCACCTGTCCCTGCAACCGTGACGCTGCCAATGGTTTGTCCAGCGGTGACTCTATCGCCTTGCTTGACGCTAAGTGCGGCAAGCTGTCCATTGCCGGGGGCACTGATATTGACGATCTGTCCATTGACCTGAGCATCGTCGGTTGTATAGAACGTGTAGCTGTTGTAGATGTAGTAGCCGATGCCACCCGCGATAGCGAGAATGGCAAGTACAACGAGAACCGGAACTAAAATTGCTCGACGCATGAGTTGTATTCTCCTTTCAAGAGAAAAAGCGTAATGTATTTAGAAACATCGGAATATAGACATGAATATATTCATTATACCGCAAGCATTGCCTCGTCACGTGACGCGCTTCCCTCATCAGAAGGTGCCTCTGCCACTTCAGGCTGTACCTGTGGTGATGTCTTCCGTCCACGAATGAAGAAGACCGCGATAATGGCGAACAGGATAATGCCTACCGAGATGAGAAAGCCGTCCTGGATAGCCAATGCATAGCCTTGCTGTTGTAGTAGCCCTGCAACTGTTTGTATCGATGCAGCCCTTGCAGCATTAATATCGGCACCTTGTGAGACAAACAGTGCTTGCAAACGTGGCAACAACTGTCCAAGTTGAGAACCTGGTGTGACCTGCTCCGCAAGGTGACTAAAGTGAACTTTGGACTGTGTTTGTATGACAGTTGCTAGAATTGCCACGGCTAGTGAACCAGCAACCGAACGGATGACTGAGTTGATCGCAGATGCTTGAGATAACTGGCGTGCTGGTATCTCCGAGAGTGCCGCAACGATCAACGGTTGAGCCACAAGACCAATACCTAAACCACGTAGTACTAGTAAGACTTGGAACCAACCATAGGGTGTATAGAGCGTGAGAAACGAGAGTTGCCAGAAGGCAAAGGCCGCTATCAGTAATCCCGGTATTACGACTGCTCGCACACCGAGACGGTCAACGAGACGCCCACCCACAAGCGAACTTACCATTGAACCAAGTGCCTGCGGAATGAGTATTAAGCCCGTCTGGAATGCGCTTAACCCGCGCAGGTTTTGCAGGTAGATGGGAATGACAAAGAGTCCTCCAAACAGCGCGAAGGTGATACAGATGTTGGCAATATTCGCTGATGTGAAGGACATATAGCTAAAGACCGTGAGGTCAAGCAACGGTTGTCCTCCGCGTCGAATAATCGAGAGTTCGACGACGACAAAGATGACCAATGCTAAGATGCCACCAATCAGAAAGCCAAGCACCGTTGTTGATCCCCACCCGTCAGTACTGGCACTCGAAAGTGCGTAGAGGACTGAGGCGAGACCAGCAGCAACGAAGATGAAGCCCGCAAAGTCGAAGCTTTGGCGGCCCTCTGGTCGAAACTCACGCAAGAGCAGAAAGCTCAAGATGACGGCCAGAATACCAATTGGAACGTTAACGAAAAAGATCAATTGCCAACTACCAAAGGTTACAATGTAACCACCAAGCGAAGGACCGAGTGCGGGTGCTAGCAGGATTGGAATACCCAGAAAGCCTGTTGCAACCCCGCGCTCTTGTGGTGGAAACTCACGATAGAGTAGCGTGATGGTCAATGGCAGCAAGAAGGAGCCACCAAAGCCTTGCAGAATGCGGAAGAGAATCAGTACTGGAAGACTCCAGGCTAATCCGCATAATAAGGAGCCAAGCGTAAAGGCGGTGAGCGCGACGATATAAAAACGCTTGAGTCCGAAACGGTTAGAGAAGTAGCCAGTGAGCGGTATGGCGACACCCTGAGCAAGGGTATAGCCAGTGATGACCCACTGAACGCTATTAAGGTCTGCGCCAAACGCGGTTTGGAGGCGTGGAATAGCAATATTGACGATAGTGGTGTCCAAAATGCTCATGAATAAGCCAAAGATGACCACAATCGCAACGATCCATTTATACGCTAATCCACCACTGCGTTGTTGCGCCACAGGTGCGGGAACTTGCATAGAATTATGCTCCTAATAACACATCGCGTCCTGATCGGCGATGTGTTGCCGAGAGGACGCGCTAAATCGGTCCCTACAGGTTAATCTTCGAGCAGGGCAGGTATGCCGTTCATGACTTTCTGAAGAATTGTCATGAACTGCTGTTGCTCTTCCTTACTCAGATCGGCCCTTTTGATCATTTCGCTGAAGCGTCGAAAATGCTGAGGCATGACTTCCTCAATGAAGGCTAGCCCTTGCTCGGTTAGTTGAATAGTCAGCATTCGACGGTCCTCTGGATGATTTTTGCGTGCGATCAGTCCTGAACGTTCGAGACCATCGAGTAAGCCGGTGATGGTGCCACGTGTTACCTCGCATCGGTCAGCTAATTCTGATGGTGTAAGGCTATAGTCTGGTGCATGACGTAAAAGTGCAAGTACATACAATTTGCCATCAGAAAGCCCAAAGCGCTCAAGTCTGTTCTGGAACGTTGAAAGTATTTGCCGTGCTACATGGAGGAACAACCAGTACGTTTCTACAGTGTCTTCATCAGCATTGATAAATTCTTTTGCGCGTCTCCGCATCGTTTCGTATTTTGATAATTTTTCTATATCAGTCTCCATGTTGTTGACTCCCTTATAGTTCCTGACCATATTATAAGGTGCCATATTATATTTGTCAAGGGGGAAATAAAAATACAAAAACAAGGTCGTGTGTTTTTTGGAGAAACACACCCCCGTGGTTTTTTTTTTGTTTTTTTTGTGGTGGGTGGGGGTGGGGCTACCACAGGGGGGGCCGGTTG
>CAXUHF010000014.1:31895-40234 GCA_964250765.1 uncultured Ktedonobacteraceae bacterium
CTTGACAATATTTTATGTTGCAATTTTATATTTGTAATGGGGTAAATAAAAATAAAAAAACATGGTGGTGTTTTTGTCTAAAAAAAACACGACCTTGTTTTTGTATTGAAATTATTGCTGATGGATGGGGAGGGAGAACCAGAAGGTGGACCCTTTGCCGAGCGTACTTTCGACACCTACACGCCCACCTTGCCGCACAATGAGGGTGCGGCAGATGTGCAGACCGAGACCAAGACCTACGCCAGAGCCTGTTTTTACCGTGATGCCATCGACACGATAGAAGCGTTCCCAAATATGTTGTTGCTGTTCAGGTGTCAACCCCGGTCCAGCATCACGCACGGAAACGCGCACGCTGTCCTCGATTGTTTCCAGACACACATGCACGGCATGAGTCTTTTCCGAGTATTTAAGTGCGTTAGAAAGATAGTTGTTGAGAACTTGTTCTAGGCGGTCCGCATCTGCCATGACGTAGATAGCGTCTGAAACGGTTTCAAGATGAATGGCACGTGGGGCAACGATAGTTGATTGGTCCGCGACGGTTCGGCGTACTATCGCTGTGATGTCGTACTGCTGTATACGCAGTTCTAGCTTGTCAGCATAGATACGCGAGACATCGAGCAGGTCGCTCACGAGGCGATTTTGCACCTCGACCTGACGCGCCGCACGGTCCAACATGTCGCGCATCGGTTCCAAACGTTGTAGAAGATGTTCGCTCGTTGCATTTTCTTGAATGAAGCGTTTCATCTGGCGTTGTGCGAGCTGGATATTCGCTTTGATAGAGGTGAGCGGCGTTCTAATTTCGTGGCTTGCAATGCCAATAAATTCGTCCATGCGCCGATTAGCGTCATCTAAGGCAAGAACATTGGCCTGAGCTTCGGCACGTTCTTGGACGAGTCGTTCGCGCTCAACGACAAGGGCTGCCAGTTTCGCTACCGCTTTCGTGAGTGCGATATCACGTTGTGTATAGTGTTGGTAGCGACCAGCATGATCCAAGACAAGCACGCCGATGAGCGATGAACCTAGAATCATCGGTGCTAGTAGCATTGTTTGAATACCGTAGGGATTGGGCCGCTCGGACAATGGTGGCTGCGTCATGTCGAGCACAACCACCTCGTTTTCAGACATTCGTGCATTGAGTTCAGGGCTATGAATTTGTTCGCTGAGTAAGAAATCGGAACGTCGCTCACGCCATGATTGTTCTTGTTCAGCCGAAAGGCCCACAACGGCTGACGAACGTAGGGTTTGCGTGTGTGGATCGACAATTGTGATGCTGACACGTTCACACGCGAGGACGCTCCGAATGAGTTCTGCCAGACGCTGCGCCACCTCTTTAGCAGGAACTGGTGTTTGCATATTTGGTACGCCCTGTTCGTCAGGACGCTGCACAAGCTCTTCTGCCATCATCAAGAGAGCGTCCAGCGCGTCCTGTGTACGGCGTTCAAGACGGCGACGTTCCGTGACATCGTGAAAAATGAGTACTCCACCTTGAATAGCGTTATTCTGATCATAGGTCGGTGCGCCTGTCACATTCAATTGCAGTTCGCGTCCATCGAGAGCATGCACCAGAATATCTACTTTACTTTCGTCTGTGAGAATTTCACCTGCTAATATGCGATTGATAGGTCGCATCTCTTCGCGTAGAGGTTCGCCATGCTCATCCCGCAATTGCAGTTGTGTCATGCGTTCCTTTGGAGGAAGCTGCATGTGGGCGGGTAGTGTATCAAGGCCGATGAGTGCGCGATAGGCCCGATTTGTGTGTACAATATGACCATTTTTGTCATAGACGTTGACGCCATCTGTCATCGCTTCAAAGACTGCGGCTAAATCCCCTTGCAATGGTTGGGTAGGAGGCACATTCGTGTCCTGTACTATATTCTTTTGTGTCAAAGGAGTGTTTTGGCTCATCGCAACAACGCTTGCCTCCGCGAACGTACATTTAGTGGTGGTGCTGTGTCTGGCATGTTTTACAATAACGCATTGTAGGCATAGCGTCAAGTACGGGTGTGTAATGCTGGGTATTTTAAAACGCTTCTCATCATTCACAAACATTAGACCTTTACAAAATAATGGTACAATCACAGCGGGTGCTCATTTCGTACCCGAAAACTAATAGCTTATTTATTAGGAAGGTATTGTGCAACTACGCATTTTCTTTAATCCAGTGGATATGTCTTCTGTTGAGATACGCCCGAACGACATTTATATTGTAGTTGATGTCATTCGCGCAACTACCACTCTAACCACCGTTTTCGATAGCGGTGCTACTCGCGTTTATGCGGCGAATTCACTTGAGCAAGCACAACATGCGGCGAGCCTCTTTCCCCATCGCTTGTTATGTGGGGAACGTCATGGCTTGCCTGTGGAGGGATTTGATTATGGCAACTCGCCTGCCCAATTCGCACAGCTAGACCTGAGCGGACGTGAACTTATTTTGACCACGACCAACGGTACGCGAGCCTTCTACGCCTGTCCTGCTAGTAGCACCCGACTCGCGGGCTGTTTTTATAACGCACATGCTGTTACTGCCCACGCTCTCGCGCTTGCACAGGAAAAAGGCAGCAATGTGGTGATCGCGTGTGCTGCCGAGTCCAACTATTTTGCTCTCGACGATGCCACCTGTGCAGGTTATCTTGCACTTGAGGTACAACGGCAGCATCCCAACATTGAGGTACTGGATGATGTACGAGCAGGTCAGGCCCTCTACGAAGTCTTCGCGCCACCAAAGCTTGCTGATGTTGCTCATTCAGCACAGTCGATTATCGCAATGAAGTTGGGCCACGACCTCGATTACTGTATGAAAATTGATGGTAGTACGACGGTACCCGTGGTAGTTGGGCAAGAGGAAGAGACCGGGTTATTAGTGCTTACAAAGAGAAACTAGGCTTATGCAGGGAGACCGCAAGGGTCTCCCCTACATGTTTTGACATCAATGTGTAGGGGAGACCCTTGCGGTCTCCCTGCATAAGCTGTATGAGTATTGTGCCTATCTTTCGATTGGCGCGCCAATTAGGCTGCCCCATTCTGTCCAGGAACCGTCATAGTTGCGTACATCGGGATAGCCCAGCAAGTAGTTCAATGCGAACCATGTGTGGCTGCTGCGCTCACCGATGCGGCAGTAGGTGATAACCTCTTTATCCGGTGTGACACCCTTGCCTTCATAAATGGCACGCAATTCATCTGCCGATTTGTAGGTTCCATCAGGGCGAACTGCTGTTGCCCACGGCACGTTCGCAGCACCTGGAATATGTCCACCGCGTTGCGCACCCTCTTGTGGCAGGTTCGCGGGTGCAAGCAACTCACCACTGTACTCACCAGGGGAGCGTACATCTACAAGAGCTATATTGCCCTGCCCAACCGCACTTAGGACCTCATCACGAAGCACACGGATTTCTTTGTGCGGCGTCTCAGCTTGATACGTTGTTTGCTGGTAGGAAGGAACTTCTGTTGTAATCTCCCGCTTGTCCGCTAACCACTTGACGCGTCCACCATCAAGCAAGCGCACATCAGGGTGTCCATAATATTTGAAAATCCATAGTGCCCATGTCGCAAACCAATTGTTGTTATCGCCGTACAAGACAATTGTGGTATCTTTGCTGACACCCGCACTGCTTAACAGTGCTTCCAAATGCTCTTTACTCAAAGGCGAACGCACAATCTGATCCTGTAGTTCCTTTTGCCAGTTGAAGCCAACCGCTCCAGGAATGTGGCCTTGCTCATAGGCGTTGGTATCAACATCAACCTCAATCAAACGAACCTTGGGGTCCTGCAAATGTGCTTCGACCCAATCAGCGTCTACAAGTACCTCTGGGTGCGCATACGCTTTATTCTCTGACATACCTACTTCTCCTCAATGTATAATACGCGTTAAAAACCGTGTAAAAAATATGCATCTATATTAGGTTACAGGACGAATTTTGCCATCGTGTACGTCATAGATGAAGCCACTAATATCAATATCTTTAGGAATAAGCGGCGACTCTCTAAGGAATGTAATATCGTCACGAACCGACTGTTCCAGGTTACTGAATGGCAAAAAGTCGATGTTGTCCGCGCTTGTATGCAAGTCTTGCTGTATCTTGGCATGAATATCGTCGTTGCTAAAGGTGAGCATGCCACACTCGGTATGGTGAATAACAACGATGCTTTTTGTTCCAAGCAACTCCTCGGAGATGACAAGCGAGCGTAATGCGTCGGCGGCTCTGCCACCAGCGTTGCGAATAACGTGCGCGTCCCCCTCTTCGAGACCAAGTGCACGTGCTGGGTCGATACGTGCATCCATGCAAACAAGGACTGCCACCTTACGGGCTGGTGGCAATGCTAAATCTCCCTTATTGAATGTCGAAGCGTACTGCTCGTTTGCCTGAACAAACTCCTGCGCAATTGACATGGGTCTGTCTCCTTCTTGGCTTGATAACAAACGTGAACAATCTTATCCGCATGTTCATCTCAATAAATACAACAAACAATGTGTAAAAGATAATTCCCTTACGTTATGTATCAAAGCTACTTTTTATAAGCTCCAACCGTCTGTATCAACGATACCATATTTGCTATATGCATTCAAGTTATTTTATTCATTCTTTTTAGTTATGATATGATCGAATTGTAGGGGTCTAATTCATTACACCCTGCTAGCGACATACAATGTTGGAGGAATTGATGAAACGTTGCATATGTCCTTAAACGTTCTCAATCGCTAACAGGGTGTAATGAATTAGACCCCTACAGTTGTGTGATCGTGTCTATTCTGTATTTTTATCAGATGTCTGACAAGACGTGATATAGTGAGGGAAAGAATTTATCTCTGCTTGCAACCATCCCTTGTAAGCATTTTTAGAAAGAGAGTTAATAAAATATGCCCTCTGGTACATGGCAATTTCGTATAGCAGGTCGTGCAACGCTGTTCTTATTTTTCAGTGTTCTCATTATCTTGCTTACGGCATGTGGTGGAAGTTCATCTACACCATCAAGTGGAGGAACAACACTTGCTGCTAAGCAGGTACTCACCTTTCCGAACGTGGGTACGACTGACATCGGTTTTTTTGATCCTGCTACAGGACCAGATGCGAACTCGGCACTTGCTATTAATATGATCTACTCTGGTCTGGTACGCACCGATAAAAACTTGAACGTGATTCCAGATCAAGCGACATGGCGTATCTCCGATGATAAGAAGACGTATACATTCACTCTTAAGCCGAATCTTACCTTTTCGGATGGTACACCTGTCACCGCACAGACATATGTGTACACCTGGACGCGTGCGCTCTTGCCCGAAGTCACGTCACCAATTGCCTCATTTTTTGAAGCTCCCATTGCTGGTGCTGATGCCGTTGCTAACGGAAAGTCAAAGACGCTTAGCGGTGTTAAGGCGATTGACGACCATACTTTGCAAGTCACTCTAAGCCAGCCTACGCCATACTTCCTTGAGGACCTCACCACCTCTGTCTTCTACGCGCTTAATCAAAAGCTGATCTCGCAGTATGGTCAGAAGAATTGGGTTCAGCATGCGGAGGGTGCAGGTGTTGGAACTGGTCCATTTATGGTCAAGACGTGGAATCACAACGCGCAGATGGTACTTGTACCAAATCCACATTATTATGGGAACAAGACGAAGTTGACGGAAGTTGATATGATTTTCGTCAAGGAAAATGATACAGCGTTCAAGGCATACCGTGCGGGTCAATATGCCTTTGTGTGGAACCTTACGCCAGAAGATCAATTGCAGGCCAAGAGTCTACAAGGCTTTATGCGCATGTCGTTGTTACAGACCGACCTGATGTTCTTTGATAGCTCACGTCCACCTTTCAATAATGTCGCCATCCGACAAGCATTTGCCTATGCTATAGATAAGCAAACGCTGGTACACGCGGTACTGAAGGATTCTGTAACGGCGGCGCAAACCATTATACCTCCTGGTATGCCGGGCTATCAGCCTAATTTCGCTGGATTACCATTCAACGCTGCAAAAGCAAAATCGTTGTTTCAATCGGTCTATCCCGATGTAAGCAAGGCTCCCTCGTTTACCTTTACCTATCCTAGTTCTCAGGTCACGCCGAACGAGGCAGCCGTGTTGCAGCAAATGTGGCAAACGGCACTTGGCGTACAGGTCAAATTGCGCAGTGTGGAGTTAACCGCATACAATACTGAGACATCGGGTAATCGAACCAATCACACGATTCAGTTTGGTTTTACCCAATGGGGTGCGGATTTCCCTGATCCCTATGATTGGCTCACGCTGAATCTGACCTCAAATGCCTCAAATAACAATGGAAGTTGGAACAATCCAACCTTTGATCAGACCGTTGCCAAGGCCGAGACCTTGACCGGTGATGCACGTATAGCACAATATAATCAAGCTGAGCAGATTGCTATTACAGACGTGGGGTGGTTGCCACTTGACCATCAAGCACTCGCGGCAGTAATTCCATCATGGGTACATGGCGTCTCACTGAACGCGAACGGTCTGTACTTTGATGATTGGTCAAATGTGTATCTCTTGCAACATTAGAGAAAAGATAAATATAAAAATGGTATGTGAAACAAATAGCGTTGCCATTTGTCTCACATACCATTTTTATATTTATCTTTTCACACCTCTTATATAACGTACCGTTACGGTGCCTACTAGACAGTAGACAATTGCCATACCGAAGAGCAACTGAAAGCCTAGAATGGGATGACCGTTTTGTGTGAAGTGGTCGAGCAAGGGACCACCTATGACGGGTGCAATGACTTGTGGCAATGATTGCGAAATGTTCCACACGCCCATGTCACGTGCATAATTTTTATGTGACGGCAGTACGTCAGCAACTAACGCCCAATCAACGCTAATATACGCACCATAGCCGAGGCCAAAGATAGCTCCAGCGGCAAGAATGATGGGTAGCGAGTGTGTGATGATGAAGATGAGGCCAACCGTAGCCATGAAGCCACCAGAAAAATAGACCATGCGTTTGCGCCCAAAACGGTCTGAGAGCCAGCCTGCTGCGAGCGCGCTGATCAAACTTGTGATCGACAGAATAATAATGAAGTTTGTTGTTTGTATCTCTGGATGTGATACATGAACCGCGTCACGCATATAGAACTGCAAAAAATCCTGTACCGTGTAAATGCCAAGTGTCATGACGAGTCGTGTCAACAGAACCCAGGCGAAATCTGGATTGCGGCGTGGATTAAAATCGAAGAGACGTAAAATGCCAATCGTGGCGACGACTTCTAAGACGACTTGCTGCACATCAGTGGTAATCGAGATGTTCCCAATGTGCAACGTGTTCCAGGCAGCCATGAGACTCCAAAGAGCACCTGTGGCGAGTATCGTACCGGAAATAGTGAACAGCATTTTGCGTGTGAACCACGTATGCCATGCGGGTGCTACTAGAGGTGGATAAAGAAGTGGTAGTAGCGGTTTCTGTTCTGTAGTAATACTCGATGCGCTGTCGCGTTCTTTTACCGATACAATTGTAATCAGCATCATCATGAGCATGACTCCAATGATGATGCCATAGGTCAGCCACAAACCTTGCTGATAAGCCGATGCAGGCTTAGAGGCGTCGATAAAAATACTCGCAATGATGACGCTACTAATCGAGCCAACGGTTGCAAGAAGTCCCATGACGCCCGATGCTAGCCCACGTTGTTCTTTTGGCACGATATCGGGTAGTAGGGCATGAAAGGGAGCCGTTGCCGCATTATTGGAAAACTGAATCAGGGCATAGGCTACAGCGAGTGAGACAATATCGCGTGCCAAAGCCATCCACACCAGTGCTCCGACGTTAACAAGTGTTCCCAGTATGATGTAAGGACGCCGACGCCCGAAGCGCGCGAAACGTCCTCGTGTCTCGTCGCTCAGCATTCCGAAGAGCGGATTAGCAAAGAGTGAGATAAACGCCCCTGGAACCAGAATAAACGCAAGAGCCTCGCCCTGCCGTAATGTACCAACGAGTTTGAAAACCTGACTGGGAAGAATAATAATCCCAAGTGCGGACCAGTGAAAATTGAGCGCGAACCAGAAAATACTAATGGCAACGATCTGGAACCAGCGCAATTTAGGAAGCAGGACTGCCGACTTTTCTGGTAACAGCAATCCTTCCTTCTGCGGTTCTTCCTGTTTTATAACAGCCATGTTATTATGCTGTTCCTTTCGAGAAACAATGTGGGCATGGTACGGAGAATACAGCATATTTGCTTATTATGCTAGTGTCATTTGCACCATCTACCCTTTTGTCTCATCGAAGATAAAGAACTTTTTGATGTTATGCAAGGGCACCCCCACAAGGGGTACCCCACCCAAAAACAAAAAATTGAAAAAAAATTATAATAAATTGTGAGGGGCAAAC
>CAXUHF010000014.1:40244-48053 GCA_964250765.1 uncultured Ktedonobacteraceae bacterium
GCCACCCCAACGGGTTTCCCCCCCCAAAACACCAATATTTCAAAACCTTTTAGCGCCCTATGGCCGGGCCACCCCGTTGCGGGTGCCCTTGTCTCAAACTACAGTATCTATGAAACAGGATTTAGCTCCAACTGCTCACTCTCAACAGGTTGGTGCAATCTATTCCTATTCCTACGCCAAGGCCAACCAATCTGTACACAGAGATAGCACAACACGGAGAAGAAAGACGAGATGATGGTGATGTGTAGCAGGGCGGCAAGCAATTGACCACTTGTGAAGACTATTATCATACCGCTTATCGCCTGTAACGTAATCAGAATGAACGCCCACCACGCGCCACGCACAAGATCACGTCGTCCACTATAGTTGCGTGCAACAACTACTAGGACGACTAGTACCAGTATCCAAAGTGATGACGCTGCATAGCGATGAAGTACCTGGATACCTGCTAGAGAGGTAAGACTGGGAAGGTAGGTAGTGCCGCATCCCACTACTTGCTGACCACAGGCTGCAACTGCTCCAGCGTGTTCCACTAATGCTCCTGTATACACGACGATATACGTCAGGGCAGCTAGGCCCCACAACGCATATTGCAATCCCTTCCTGTCAAGTTGTGGCTCTACATAACGCTGTTGTGTTTGTGCATGTAGTTGATAGAGACGAACGGTGAGCAAGACAACACTGGCAAGCGCAATTAAGGAAAGTCCGAAGTGGACGGAAAGCAGCCAGAGTTTAACGTATGTTCCCTCGTACACCACCGTAAGCGCACCTAACGCGCCCTGTAAAATAACAAAGAACAAGCTCATAAAGCCAAAGAGCTTAGCGCGAAAATCTTTTCGATACAGAAACCATGTTCCGGCAGTCAATGCGACTACCAGGAGGCCATCAACACTCGATGTCACACGGTGACTATACTCAATCAAGCCTGCGACGGTGATAGTACCAGGAATGATTTGCCCATGACAAAACGGCCAGGAGTTGCCGCAGCCTTGCCCTGAACCCGTGTTAGTTACAATCGACCCCATGACCAGGATGACATATGAGCTAATCGAGGTGATGATCGCAAGTATTCTCAAAAGACGATGACTATTCATGATATTGCTTCTCCAAGCACGTTGTTCACAAATACAATTCTATTCTATTGGATGATAGCGGAACTTCGTCAAGATGTCAAAGAATCTTGTAACCCTTTTCATCTCCTGTTATCATATTACGGAGGAGATACTGGAAAGGCTGTGATGTATGAACAACGCGAGTTTGGGATCGAACTTCTGGCTGACTGCCTGGAATTGGCAGCCATCAATTATTCTTGGCACTATCGCTATCATCTGCTTGTATTTATATGGCGTAGGACCCTTGTGCGTGAAATATTCTCTTGCGGATGGAGTAAAGACGAGTCAGGTCGTCTCGTTTCTGCTTGGTGTCAACGTTATTTTTTGGACGCTCTTCACGCCTCTGGATAAACTAGCGGACGATTACCTTTTTAGCGCACACATGGTACTACACTTGCTCTTATCCTTTGCTGGTGCGCCATTAATGGTATTGGGTATTCCTGCGTGGCTGGTTGCTCCACTCCTGCGTAATCGCGTTATCTTTAGAATAGCTCAGTTTTTCACCATGCCTATTCTTACAGGAGTGTTGTTCAACGTCAATCTCTGGTTCTGGCATGCCCCACCTATCTACAATGCGATGATCGTCAATCTGCCGTTGCATATTGTCTCACACTTGCTTTTCATCATCACAGGCGTGTTATTCTGGTGGCCTATCCTCAGCCCTATGGAGGAAGATTTGCCCCCGCTTTCCATTGGTAAAAAGATGGCCTATCTCTTTTTCAGTGATATGCCAATGGTACTACTAGGAGCAGGCTTAACCTTTGTGCCTCCGCTCTATGCGCGTTATATTCATGCGCCGCACATATGGGGCCTTTCACCAGAGACCGATCAGCAGCTAGCTGGTCTCCTCATGTGGATTCCTGGCAGCATCTTCTTTATCGTCATCGTCAGCATTCTCTTTTTACAATGGATGCAAGCGCAAGATGTTAAACAGCGTGCCGAAGATGCCGCTTTGTATGATGATGACGACGAAGAGATCGAGATTGAACGAGTCAAGACAGTATAGGGACTGATGTATCACGTACTCTTCTAGTAGTATATGTAAGTATGTTACAATCTGCTCAACGCTAATAGGCTGAAAGGAGTGTCAGGACTATGCATCTTAAAGATCTGTTACAAGAAAAACGAGAAGATATTCTGCGACTAGCAA
The DNA here is from genome assembly GCA_964250765.1 of uncultured Ktedonobacteraceae bacterium. Lineage (GTDB taxonomy): Bacteria > Chloroflexota > Ktedonobacteria > Ktedonobacterales > Ktedonobacteraceae > JBBQVS01. Next base: position 42,507 of record CAXUHF010000014.1, read on the forward strand.
AAGAATATGGCGCATTTAATGTGCGTGTCTTTGGCTCTGTTGCACGAGGCGAAGCCGACGAAAAGAGCGATATTGATCTGCTTGTAACATTAGAGAATGGTCGTAGCCTGTTGGCTTTAGTAGGGCTATGGATGGATTTAGAAGAGCTTCTACAAAGGAAAGTAGATGTTGTATCAGAAGGTGGCTTGAGAGGAGGATTTGGAGAGCATGTGTTAAAAGACGCAGTTGTGCTATGAGAGATACTACTAAAAGGTTTCTTGATATTCATAGGGCAATTGCGCGCATCATGGTTAGTTTCGACGAGGGAAGACAAGCGTTCGACGAAGATGAAAAGACGCAAGTGTGGGTGATATATCATCTTATAGTAATAGGTGAAGCTGTGCGCGCTCTTCCACAAGAGTTTAAAGATAATTATCCTCATATTCCCTGGCGGCAAATTAGTGGTATGAGAGATATGCTTACACATCAATATTTTGTTACAGATAATAACATTTTATGGGCTGTGCTTGAGCACGATATACCAAAGTTAAAAGCTGTTATTGATGACAACTTGAAGCGGGAAAATGATAAGACTTAATTTCTCTATTTCATTCAGGTTCCTGTAAGGTCAACTCCTGAAACTGCAAGCCTTTTGTCAGGCTCTCTTGGTAGATTACCCTATAGTGTAATATGGAAAAATATCGCATCTCGTATGCTATTTTCTTTCTACGTTTTTCTTTAATCATCGTCAACACACGTACTTACTGTACTCGTTAGGAGATTCGATGTGAGGAAGTCTCTATTTCGCAACCCAAGACCCTGGATGATGCTATTCACAGGTATCTTGTTCGCGTTTTTCCTGGTTGCATGCGGTGACGATTCTCCTGCCCAATACGGTCCACACACCATTTTGGACACGGCAGGACCTGTAGCGGACAGTGAGAGGTTCCTGTTCTACATCATTTTGGGTATCGCCACCACAATCTTCGTGATTGTCGAAGCCTTACTTATCTACTCGATCACACGTTTCCGCAGTAGACCTGGAATGCCAAACCCGCGTCAAAACCACGGCAACTTGCGTGTCGAGGTGTTGTGGACTGTTATTCCAGCCCTTATTCTGTTTGTTATCCTGGGTGTTACTATCAATGGACTATTCCAGGTATCAACAGTACCACCTGACAAGAACGCGATCACCGTTGAAGCCATTGGGCATCAGTGGTGGTGGGAGTTCTACTATCCGCAGTACAACATCACCACGGCAGACTCGTTACACGCGCCAGTCGGCACCGTCGTGAACGTAGAGTTGTACTCGAACAACGTTATTCACAGTTTTTGGATTCCAGCTTTAACTGGCAAGACCGACGATATTCCAGGACACAATAACACAAAGTGGTTCAAAGCTGATAAACCAGGCGTTTACTACGGAGAATGCGCGGAGTTCTGTGGCGCACAACACGCGCACATGGCCTTCAACGCGGTTATTGATGATAGCAGGGACGCCTTCAACACATGGGTCACGACGCAACAACAAGCGGCGGTTGCACCCGCACCAGGGAGTCTGGAAGCAGCAGGTGCGAAGATTTTTAACGGTGTTTGTACTACCTGTCATGGTATCGTTGGTCATGGTGTCCCAGGTAATGATAACAAATACATTACAGGATACCAAGACCCTAAGGTTGCATGTGACGATCCCAATAAAGCATGTCTTGTTGGACCAAATCTGACGCACTTTGCGAGTCGCAATCTTATTGCAGGTGGTGTACTGACACACGACCGCGATCAGTGTCTGAACCCTGATAACCTGACAAACTGTAATTTGGCAAAATGGCTTGCTAATCCGCAAGGCATTAAACCAGGCAATGATATGGTTGTAAATCTGACACCTGAACAAATTAAAGACTTAGTAGCGTATCTGGAGTCGCTTCAGTAAACGCCCTATCCGCCCCATTCTTTGGGGTGGACTAGACCTCGGAGGATTTGCCAATGGCAACCCAGACTATTATTGAGAGTCCGTCGAGAGTAATTCGTCGAAAGAGTTTCAGTGAAACTTATATTGGCGAGTGGATTACATCAACCGATCACAAACAGCTCGGTATCATGTATCTCATCACAGGCTTTTTCTTCTTCATGGTGGGCGGTATGGAAGCTCTCCTGATACGCACTCAATTGGCTGTGCCAAATGGACGTGTGTTGAGTCCTGAAGAGTACAACCAAGTCTTCACAATGCACGGTACCACCATGATTTTCTTGTTCGTTATTCCTACACTCGCAGGCTTTGGTAACTATGTTGTGCCGCTCATGATTGGGGCCCGCGACATGGCCTTTCCGCGCATGAACGCGTTTGGCTATTGGGTGCTGTTCTTTGGCGGTATCTTCTTGCAGTCCAGTTTCCTGTTCAACTCGGCACCAAATGGTGGCTGGTTCATGTATGCACCACTGAGCGAACTACAATCTGGCTGCGGTGGCCTACATGCTGTTGCTTGTACCCAAGGTGCAAACGCAGACTTCTGGTTACTCGGCACGCTTATGCTTGGTATCTCGTCGATTGCAGGGTCGGTCAACTTCGTTGTTACCATCCTTAAATTGCGTGCCCCAGGTATGAGCATTAACCGTATGCCGCTCTTCACATGGATGATTCTGGTGCAGGCATTTCTGTTGCTCTTCGCGCTACCAAGCTTGACTGCCGCTAGTGTTCTGCTCCTGCTGGACCGCCATGCTGGTACACATTTCTATGTTGCCCAATCTGGTGGCGACCCACTGCTGTGGCAGCATTTGTTCTGGTCCTTTGGACATCCAGAGGTGTACATTCTTATTCTGCCAGCCTTCGGTATCATCTCTGAAGTGTTGCCAGTCTTCTCACGCAAACCCATCTTTGGGTACACCTTTATCGCGTGGTCAGGTGTGGCTATCGGCTTCCTGAGCTTTACTGTGTGGGCGCACCACATGTTCGCCGTTGGTTTGCCCCCTATTGCACAAGCATTCTTTGCTTCCAGCACAACGCTGATTGCAATTCCAACCGCCGTAAAAATCTTTAACTGGATTGGCACAATCTGGGGCGGTAAGCTCGTCCTTCGAGCACCAATGTACTTTGCGCTCGGCTTTATCGGCATGTTCTTGATTGGCGGCTTGAATGGTGCAGCCCTTGCGGTTGTGCCTTTTGACTACCAAATGACTGATAGCTACTTCGTGGTGTCACACATCCACTATGTACTCTTTGGTGGTACCGCGCTCGGCATTTTCGCGGGTTTCTATTACTGGTTCCCCAAGATGACAAACAGGTATCTGAGCGAGGGGCTAGCACAAGTGCACTTCTGGCTGACGTTGATTGGTCTCAATCTAGCGTTCTTCCCGATGCACATTCTTGGTCTGCTCGGCATGCCACGTCGCTATTACACATATCCTAGCACTGTTGGCTGGAATGAGCTAAATCTGTTGTCAACTGTTGGTGCCTTCATCATTGCCATAGGAGTTCTCGTATTCATGTACAATTTCATTGTCACATTGAAGAATGGGAAGCCTGCTGGTAGTGATCCGTGGGATGCCTTCACACTTGAATGGGATACCACGTCACCGCCAAAGAAATACAACTTCTTGGAAATTCCTATTGTACGTAGTCGCCGACCCTTCTACGACAAGAAAAATCCAGAGATCGCCGACTGGCATACAGTCACGCATTAATTGTAGGGACCGATGTATCGTGTCCTGGGAGTGGGGTGGGGCGACATGTCGGCAACGATACGGTTTCCCCAATGTGTTCGCTCCACTCCCAGGACGCGATACATCAGTCCCTACGAAAACTGTATATCGAAAATAATGGTGAACAAAGACGATAAAGAAGAGGTCTATGGTGTCCCAAGAGCAAAAAGATAGAGTACAACAGCAAGAGGTGAGAACAGACGGACAAGAGCTTGTGCAAGTAAACAATGAGGAAGCGCAAGACGCCTCCGCTTCTGAGCCTAGTAGTGTCAAAGAAAGCGAAGTTTATATCGACGTTCCTGCCTCAGGCGGGAAGAAGCGCAAGAAGAGAAAGTTTCGTGAGCGACTTGTCTATGAGTCGGAAATTAGCCCGAAGCCAAGTATCTGGCCTCTTGCACTTGCCTTCTCAGTTTCTCTATTGCTCTTCGGATTAATCTACAACGTGTACTTTCTAGTCATTGGTGCTATACTCGTTATAGTCTGTATTATGGGTTGGGTTTTAGAACATCAAAAGGCTTGATACGTGCCATACTTGTATGAATCGTATCGTAAAGATAGGGAGTTTGTTATGAGTACTGCTCACGGCGAACAAGTAAGAATACTTGAGGAGCACGTTGGCGAGGTAGGACGAGGCATCAACTGGTGGGGCATGATGTTTTTCATTGCCTCCGAAGCTTTGATTTTCGCCAACTTGATTGCTGCATATCTCTACCTGGAAATCCGCAACACCAGCCAGAGAAACTTTTGGGTATTGCCTAATGGTGAACATCTCGATTGGAGATATCCACTTTTCAATACCGCAATTCTGCTTCTCAGCAGTGTGCCAGTCATTTGGGCACGTTCGAGTATTACAAAGGGCAATAAGCGCAATCTTGTGCTTGGCTTGTCTGCAACTATTATCATGGGTCTCATTTTCTTAGGTGGACAGGTCTACGAATACATTGGCCTCTTTGGTCAACATTTTAGTCTTGGTTATAGCACCTTTGGCTCGGCCTTTTTCACTTTGACAGGCTTTCACGGCCTTCACGTTACTATCGGGGTGCTTTTCCTGACTGTCTGTCTCATTCGCGCTATTCGTGGAGACTTCACTGACAAAAAGCATTTCGCGGTAGAAGCGGGCGAAATGTACTGGCACTTTGTCGATCTTGTGTGGGTCGTCGTGTTCAGCACTGTTTACCTGTTGCCCCTGTTGCGCGGCTAGTATAACAATATTCTTGCGTATACATGAGAGACATCAGCTTGTTGGTGTCTCTCATGTATACGCAAGTTTTCCTCTTACCCATCTTCCCACCTTCGAGCCTCTTATGGTATAGCGTTTGGAATGAGCCTATCTTAGAAATTGTTGTAATGATATATGATACAATTTCAATCAACGCAACAATATGACGAGAACATACATAGTATCGAAAGGACTGTAGAGGGATGAAAGAGGTAACGCGCAGAAGTGGTTCTGTGGTTGCAGTTCGTCGTGAGGGTTTGCGTCGCCGAAAAAGACGAGTTGTAACTCATTGTTCCATCTGCAATGGACGAATTTGGTTTCATCCCTTACGTGTTATTGAGCCAGAAGGAGTGCCAGAGCCACGTCTTACCTGGACACTTTGCAAACCCTGTTATCATGTTTTGCTTGAAGAGATGCGTGTCTCGCCTGTGCGTTCTCCGCTACGTCTGCGTGTCGCCATTGGTATTGTCGCCTCCGAGCGCTGGCCTCAAGCATACACAACACGCGTACGTATGTATCTTGCGGACCGCCGACTCTTGGTGTTTATGGCTGTCGGCCTCATTGTGACTATGATTATTCATCTTGCCATCCTCGTCTCTATCGCTGCGCTGCACTAAATTAATAGAAGCGACCAACAATGCAGAGAACTCACC
>CAXUHF010000014.1:48063-65226 GCA_964250765.1 uncultured Ktedonobacteraceae bacterium
AAAAAAAAAAAAAAACAAATTTAACAAACAACTTTTTTTTGTTTTTTTTTTTTTTTTTTGTTGGTCGCTTCTATTATCAAACCTTGACCCCTACGTTAGAATATGAGAGAGCCAATATACATAATCAAAGAAGAGATGGGATGGGCTATTTTGATGCAATTCGGCGATGGGGATGGGCATGCAGACACTCTAATTAACACTTCCTATCAGAGCGTGCCAGCAGGTTTCACACAAGAATATCATGTGCTTGCAGAGGTCGCTGCCAATATGAGCAGTGGCTTACTTTTGCTTACGCAAAAGGAACAGATCAGTTATTCTAATACTAGTGCCTTGCGGTTGCTGAATATTGGAAAAAGTGACTTGGTGGCAGCGCACAACTTTGATATGCGTAAACACTTGCTCTCAATCGCCTCCAACCCTACAGTTGCTCAAGGTGAGATTGAGCGTGTTTGGAACCATCCTGAACAGGAATACTCAACCGACATCGCCGCCCTTTCCACACTCTCTGATGCTGCTGTACGCTGGCTTCGGGTGCATAGCTTCCCCGTTCGGAATGATCTTGGGAGTCTCCTTGGACGCGGTATACTCTTTGATGATGTCACGCTTGAACATACAGTAAGCGAGGGACGGAGCGAAACATTAGCCCTTGCCGCCCATGAACTTAAGACACCACTGGCTATCATCAAGGGCTGCGCCACAACGTTGCTTGGTAGCTCGGCACGTTGGGACCCTGCAATGCAACGTGAAATGTTACAGATGATTGATACACAATCAGACCGTTTGTATGACGTGCTTAATACACTTTTAGATGTTTGGCGGCTTGATGCGGGCACACAAAATTTGCATCTTGCACAGGTGCATTTACCAGAACTACTACATCAACTCGTTGAACGCTGGCAAAAAAGGGTAGTGGATCATTCATTTCAACTATATGTTGCTCCCAATGTTCCTACTATCGTCTGCGATGCTCCGCGTGTGGAGCAAGCTATACATCATCTTTTAAACAACGCCGTAACTTATTCTCCTGTCGGTTCATCAATAACTCTTAACGTCGAGACAAACGATGTTGAGGTACGTATAGGCGTTACCGATGAAGGCGTAGGCATTGCACCAGAGCACCTTGATCGTATCTTTGACCGTTTCTACCGTGTGCAGAATAACGGAAAGAAGCAAGATGGGAGCGGTCTTGGCCTTGCGGCAGCACGCGCGACCGTTGAGGCGCATGGTGGTAAAATTTGGGCCGACTCGCTCGGTATTAGTCAAGGCACGACTTTTTACTTTACGTTGCCGTTGTCACCCCGTATGCCGACAACAGTACAAACGCAAACTGCACTTCAAAATCTTTCGTCGTTGCAAAACGCTGTCCCTACAACTCAAAAGCTTCGTCCGCAGACGTTCAAGCAAGACAAACGTGTGCGTGTACTTCTTGCCGAGAGCGATGCGCGTATGACACGTTATCTTCGTAACAACCTGGAAGAGCAGCAGTATCGCGTGCAAACGGTGAGTCATGGTGTGCAGTTTCTGCGCCAACTTGACCTTGAGGAGCCAGATGTTATTCTGCTCTCGACACGTCTCGCTGATATGAGCGGTATCGAACTGCTGCAACGTCTGCGCGAGTTCTCACAGCGTCCTGTTATTATGCTGTGTGATAACTGCGACGAGGATGAGCGTGTCCAACTTTTTGATCTTGGTGGTGATGACCTTGTGATAAAGCCTTTTGGTATGAAAGAACTACTCGCAAGAGTCCGCGCTTTGTTACGCCGTCAGTCTGCATTGCCAGAGCAAGCACAGACACAAGCCATCTTCACTACTGGCGATCTCGTAATCGACTACGCACAGCATATCGTTACTGTGCAAGGTCGCGTTGTACAACTCAGTCGCACCGAGTACAAGCTGTTAAGCACACTAGCACAAAATGTTGGTATGGTCGTTACGCACGAATTATTGCTAGAGAAAGTGTGGGGACCTGAATATAACCGAGATATCGACTTCATCTGGGTCTATATCAGTCGCCTGCGCCGCAAAGTTGAAATGGACTCGCGCCATCCTAAGTATATCCTCACCATACCCGATGTGGGTTACAAGCTAGCGAAATTGTAGAGGCGGCATGACAGGGGCAAGCCCATTGACGCTAGCTAACTTATGAAACGTCATGCTGCCTCTAAGATACCCTACTGTACATACCTTATATTTTATTCAGGTTGTTGTAAGGAATTGCCTTCTTCTGTTAAACACTGCGCAATGTCTATATCCTATGCTTTCAGCAAGCGAGAAAATTCGTAGGGACCAGATTTATCGTGTCCGAGGGTCAATTTATTGGCTATGTCTTGAGCAATATATGCGATAAATCGCCCTCGGACGCGATAAATCTGGTCCCTATCAATGCACGGGAGATGGTCATGTCGCAAGGGAAGAAGCCCATTGTTCTGCTCATAGAAGCTGATACATCACTACGCCGACTTATTGCGCTTGGGTTACAACATCGGGATATGGATGTTATCGAAGCGAGTTCTCTTGCTTCCGCACTTTCGATAGAGACTCCTGATCTGCTCATCGTCGATATAGATAGTGGTATACATAGTGATTGGTCATTGCTTACCAACGTGCAGTCTGCGTCTACACTTGCAACTGTGCCCACTATAGTGCTTGCTTGGGAACAAACTCCAATGATACATTCCTCTTCTGTTGCAACGCAAACTCAGATTGCGTGCCTTACAAAGCCATTCGATGCTCGTGTTATGCAAGAGAGTGTCAACCGACTGCTTGCGGTGCGCGCGGCAAAAGAGGCGGCATTGCTTGCTCAAGCAGAGGCAGTGCTTCTAGCTACCTATAAGACACAAACACCGCCGAGTATCTGGCCTATCATCACTGCTATTGGCCTCCTCATTGCCTTCATGGGTATGCTACTACAGGTTGCTGTCACAATTCTAGGTATTCTTATAGTCATTATCGCCCTCCTATGGTGGACATTGGGTACAAAGCCAACCTCTAAAGCTGTCGTGTTAGGCTAAAAAGTACAAAAGAATGGTGTGTGAGCAGTGCTCACACACCATTCTTTTGTACTTTTTATGCTTGAGTTACCAATCGCTTAGGTTGTTCGTGTACCTTTATGTCTATGAGGAATATGTAACTCCTATCAGTAAACAGAGAGGTTTTACCATGCAACATAACACAAACTTAAACGGTCTCCGTGTTGCTATTCTCGTCTCAGATGATTTCGAGCAGGCCGAACTGGTCGAGCCAAAGAAGGCACTTGAGCAAGCAGGCGCAAAAACTTCTATCGTCTCTCCCACAGCAGGCCAGATTACTGGCGTGAATCACGATGAGAAGGCCGACACATTTGATGTCGATATGACGCTTGACTCAGCAAACCCCAACGACTTTGATGCGGTTCTGCTTCCTGGTGGCGCGTTAAACGCTGACTTCATGCGCATGAATCCGAAAGCACAAAGCTTTGTCACCGCAATTGATACAAATAACAAGCCAATTGCCGTGATTTGTCATGCGCCGTGGCTTTTGATTTCAGCAGGGCGCGTCAAGGGGCGAACCTTGACCAGCTATCAGACCATTCAGGACGATATCCGTAACGCTGGTGGTAACTGGGTTGACCAGGAAATGGTACGTGACCGTAACTGGGTGAGTAGCCGTAGCCCGAAGGACTTGGGCGCGTTCAATCCTGCAATGGTCTCGTTGTTCGCGGAATATAAAAACAAGCAGTAGTAGTCTCTTGCTACAAAAGAAGGGGGCAATATGAAAGCTGTTGTCTATCATGGGCTGGGTGATATTCGGCTCGATAATGTGAGTGATCCAAAAATCAAGGATCCACAGGATGTGATTGTACATCTCACTTCAAGTGCGATTTGTGGGACTGATCTTCATATGATTCGTGGAACCTTTCCTGGCATGAAACCTGGCACTATTCTCGGTCACGAGGGTGTAGGTGTCATTGAAGACGTTGGGCGTAATGTGCGTAACTTCAAAGCGGGGGAGCGCGTCATTATTCCTTCCACTATTGCATGTGGCTACTGTGCCTATTGTCGTCAAGGCTATTATGCTCAATGTGATGTTGCCAATCCTAACGGCCCATCGGCTGGTACCGCATTCTTCGGTGGTCCACAGCCTGCTGGCGGTTTTGATGGATTGCAGGCCGAGTATGCGCGTGTGCCATTTGGAAATGTGGGTCTCGTCAAAATTCCTGACCATGTGACCGACGATCAAGCAATTATGCTTTCGGACATCTTTCCAACTGCCTACTTTGGTGCTGCACTTGCGGAGATCGAGGAGGGCGATACGGTTGCGGTCTTCGGCTGTGGCCCTGTTGGACAATTTGCGATTGCCAGTGCGAAGCTGATGGGTGCGGATCGTGTTTTCGCCGTTGACAATATTCCATCGCGCCTTGAGATGGCACGTAAGCAGGGTGCTGAAGCCATCAACTTTGATGAGGTCGATCCCGTCGCCAAAATCGAGGAGCTGACACAGGGCATGGGCGCGCGCCGCGTGATTGACGCTGTTGGTGTTGATGCAAACCGCCCACATTCCGGTCCTGCATCCGAGAAGGCAGACCAGATGGAGGCGCAATTTGAGCAGCAGATGAAGCAAGTTGCTCCAAAGAACAAGCCAAAGAACGGCAACTGGCATCAAGGCGATGCTCCTGGACAAGCGGTCCAGTGGGAAGTCGCGGCGGCTCAAAAGGGTGGCACTCTCTCAATCATTGGTGTCTATCCACAGACGGCACAATTCTTCCCTATTGGACAGGCCATGAGCCGCCAACTTAAGATCAACATGGGCAACTGTAATCATCGCAAGTACCTTCCATCACTGGTCAACATGGTTGCGGCTGGTCTTGTCAATCCAGAGCAGGTCTTGACGGAGCGCGAACCAATGACCTCGGTGATCGACGCCTACAAAGCCTTTGATGAGCGTCAACCTGGTTGGATCAAGGTCGAACTTCTCCCAACTGTAAAGCAGTAGTAAAGAAGAGAGGAAATATATGAAAGCAGTAGTCTTTCACGGCATCGGGAATATCAGCGTAGACGATGTGCCGGAACCAACGATACAGGACCCCAAAGACGCGATTATCCGTGTCACTGCAAGCGCTATTTGTGGCACTGACCTACACATGGTACGCGGGACCGAAGCTCAGATGGAGCCAGGAACTATCTTAGGTCATGAGGCGGTCGGGGTTGTGGAGCAGATTGGCCCTGACGTGAAAAATATCAAGGTGGGAGACCGTGTTGTCGTCACGTCGTCAATCACCTGTGGATATTGTGAAAATTGTAAGGCTGAACGTTACGATCTATGTCTGAATGCCAATCCAAATGGTCCCCGCGGGGTCTCTGCCTTCTTTGGTGGCCCTAAACCGAGTGGACCCTTCAACGGTTTACAAGCCGAAAAAGCGCGTATTCCGTTCGCCGATAATGTGCTCGTAAAACTATTCGACTCTATTACCGACGATCAAGCTATTCTACTCTCGGACATCTTCCCCACTGCGTACTACGGTGCGGACCTTGCGCAAATCAAGTCGGGCAATACTGTAGCAGTCTTTGGTTGTGGTCCTGTTGGTCTCTTTGCCATTCTCAGTGCGCAACTGATGGGTGCGGGCCGCATCTTCGCAGTTGATGCTATTCCCTCGCGTCTTGAGTTAGCGGCGAAACTAGGGGCAGAGGCGATCAACTACGACAAAGACGACCCCGTGTCAACCATCAAGAATCTTACAGGCAAAATTGGTGTAGACCGCGTGATTGACGCCGTTGGTGTTGATGCCAACCGTCCACATGGCGGCATTATTCAGCAAGCCAAAGCTCTCTTGCAGACGAAGACGACGAGCCAGGAGAAGAAGCAGGTCGAGCCAGAGAAGAATCCGCAAGGCGATAACTTCCATCCAGGTGATGCCCCCTCACAGGCATTGCAATGGGAGGCAGAAGTCGTGGCGAAGGGTGGCACGATTGCTCTTATTGGTGTCTATCCTGAAACGGTAGAGGTCTTCCCACTCGGTATTGCGATGAACAAAAATGTTACCTTAACAATGGGGCATTGTCCACATCGCAAGTACATTCCAGAACTCATGAGCCTTGTAAGTACAGGCATGGTCGATCCAACACAGATATTGACGCAGCATGCGACACTTACCTCGGCTCTCGACGCCTATAAAGCATTTGACGAGCGTGAGGATGGCTGGGTCAAAGTCGAACTCACGCCTGCGACGATGGCGTAGAAAGGGTGTGCTAAAGCAGACCCGTACAGGAGCTATTGATGGTTGTGGGGACAGAATAAAAGCCCTGTACGGGTCTGCTTTAGCACACCTTACCACCACTGAAACCATATATAGAGTTGCAACGTACACAAAAAAGAAGCAGTAGAATGTATTTTTAGAGAGTATAGTGTTTCATTTGGAGGTAGTTGTTTATGGCGAGCGAATCGAAGACGACAACCGATCACAAGACGATACAGGCATGGTCAGAGGCACGTGGTGGCAAACCTGCAACAGTAAAAAGCACAGAGAAAGACGGTGAGGTTGGCGTGTTACGCATCGACTTCCCAGGTTATAGTGGTGCAGGCTCACTCGAAGAAATTAGCTGGGAAGAGTTTTTTAAGAAGTTCGATGAGAAAAAGCTAGCTTTCCTCTATCAAGAGAACACTTCAAGCGGTGAAGAGAGTCGTTTTTTCAAACTTGTGAGCCGTGATAGCTCTTCCTCTGAGAAAAGTTCAACACATTCCAGTACAAAGGCTGAGCATAAGGACGAGGCTAAGAGTTCTGCGAAAGCCGAACATAAAGAAGACGGCAAAGCGCACAAAACCGAGCATAAGGACGAGGCTAAGAGTTCTGCGAAAGCCGAACATAAAGAGGATAGTAAAGCACACAAAGCTAAAAAGTAGGGGTCTAATTCATTACACCCTGTTGGCAACACACAAATGTTGGAAGCTGTTGAAACGCTTGTCCACATTCTCCAAATTTATGTGTTACCAACAGGGTGTAATGAATTAGACCCCTACAGACGTTTCTTATTACCGATCTTTACCCCACAACGCTCCCCAGTGTTAGACCATTACGCCAATAGCGTTGCAGTAGCAGGAAGCCAATAATCAATGGTAGCACTGATAACAGCGAACCTGTGACAATCAAGCTATACACATATTGTTGCGCACCTCCACTGGTATAAGCACTGTTCCAAGTTGCCAAACCTACAGTTACAGGGTAGAGATTTGGATTGCTAATCATAACGTACTGTAAGAAGTAGTTTGTCCACACCGCCACGAACTGGAAGAGAAAGACCGTTACCAGTGCGGGCGACATAATACGTATTACTACGGAAAAGAACGTGCGAAACTCGCCCGCACCATCCACGCGTGCAGCATCGAGAAGTGCATCTGGCACTGAGCCTTGTGCATAAATGCGTGAAAGATACACACCGAAGGGACTAACGATACTTGGCAGAATAACCGCCCAATATGTGTTTGTCAGGTTCAGGCCACTCATTAGCAGGTAGAGTGGCAACACAAGTGCTGGGCCGGGCACCAGAATCGCCCCCAGGATGATTGAGAAAATCAGGTTCTTGCCCTTGAACACAAACTTCGCCAAGGCATAACCAGCCATTGCGGAGAAGAGTGTGCCGAAACCAGCACTTGCAGTAGAGTAGATGAACGAATTCAGTAGCCACAAACTGTAGTGTCCATCGTCGTAAGTAAAGACATGACTCAGGTTATCGAACAAGCTAAAGTTACTTGCAAACCAGAGGCCGTTACTTCCGAACAGGTCGCCAGAGGTCTTCGTCGAGGAAATGACCATCCAGTAGACGGGTAGCAGAAAGTAGATCGAGACGACGAAGAGAAAGCCCATGACAAGCACATTTGAGGCGCGAAAACGACCGGGGCGTTGTGCTGCCTTTGTTACTGTACTATCTTTTGCTCTTGGTGTTGTAAGAGCTTGTGGTGTTGTTGCCATCGATTTACACTCCTGATTGTCGCTGAGTTAAGCGCAAGAAGCCGAAAGAGAAGATAAAGGTCACAACAGCGAGCACGACTGAAAGCGCGGCAGTATAGTAGTAGTTGTTATTACTAAATGCTGTGAAGTACGCATACAGGTTAGGTGTGTACGAGCTTGTAATGCTATTCGATATTTGAGTCAGTACCTGAGGCTCTGTAAAGAGTTGGAGTGTACCAATAATCGAGAGGATGCACGTCAAGACAAGGGCTGGGGCGACGATTGGAATTTTGATATAACGTGCAATATTAAAGCCATTACAGCCATCGAGACGAGCCGCCTCCGATAGCTCTACAGGAATAGCTTGCAACGATGCAAAGATAATGAGCATGTTATAGCCCGTAAATTCCCAGGTAACGATGTTTGCCATCGACCAGAGAATAGTATTGCCGCCCAGTAGGTCGAGATGTATACCAATGGCTGCAAAGCCCTTCACAAATGGACTCAACTGCGGTGCGTATAGGAAACCCCAAATAAGAGCAGCTACAACACCAGGGACGGCATAAGGGATGAAGAATGCGATACGAAAGAAGCTTTTGAAGCGTACCGCCGCCGAGTCAAGCAAGAGTGCTAACAAGAGTGCTAGCGCGAGCATAACAGGGACCTGGACAATGCCAAAAAGTAAGAGGCGACCCAGACCCGCAAAGAACTTTCCATCCAGAAATACATCGTGATAGTTGCCTAACCCATTAAATGTGATTGTCGGAGCACTGAGACCTAAACCGCTACGTTGTGAGCGAAAAAGGCTCTGATATATCGCATAGAAAATGGGTATGATGAAAAACAAGAGGAAAAAGAGCGCGAACGGTGCCATGAAAAGATAGGGTGTTGTAGCGCGACGTATGATATATTGTGTTCGTCGATGTCGTCCTGGCGCGACTGTAGCTGCTCCAATCTGTGCGGATGTCGTCTCAAGAGCCATAGGTAGTATTCCTCTCTATAATAATCTTCCGTCCGTGGGAGAGAATCGTCTTACGAATGGTGCCAACCTGTAAAAGTCTTTTACAGGTTGGCACTCAAGGGCATGACGAATCATGTCCTTATTGAAGTATTAGGAACTTACGCTAAAGCCCTGCTTCTTCATTGCTGCTATCGTGCTCGTTTGTAGCGCATCAAGTGAGGCAGAAAGCGTCGTTTTGCCATCAACTGCATTACTGAAGTTGTCACCAAGGTCCGTGAACACTTGGTTCATGGTTGGCCCCCACTGGAAGTTGACATCCACGTTGTTAGACGCAGCCTTGAAAACAGTGTTAATATCTTGTCCACCATAGAATGTTTTCACGGCGTCGCTTGCAGGTGTATCTAACGCTGATGAAAGTGCAGGATAGAGTTGTGCGGTTGTAACCATGCTCTTGACGCTATCTGGGTTGGAGTTGAGCCACATTGCAAACTCGGTTGCCTCTTTTGGATGCTGCGAGTTCTTGAACACAACTGTTGTTGAGCCACCCCAGTTACCGGCAACATTCTGACCAGCAGTCCACTGTGGCATTGGAGCAACCGCCCAATCGCCAGAGGTTTTTGGAGCGTTGGAGAGAATGGTGTTCGCGCCCCATACTGCGGAAATCCAGGTTGCAGCTCCGCCTGTCTGAAGGTCGTTGTACCATGCCTGCGAGAAGTCTGGATCAGTCTTGACAAGCTTCTTATCTAAGAAGCTCTGCCAGTAATCGCCAACTTTCTTTGAAGCAGCATCATTAACACCAACCGCCCAGGATTGACCATTAATGCGGAACCATTTTGAGCCAGCTTGCCATGCATAGCCAATGTACTGACCCGCTTCCTTTGGAGGAAAGTCAGTAATGTAGTCTTGCGGATTTGCGGCATGAAGCTTTGCGGCTGCAGCTGCATAATCATCCCATGTCTTTGGCACCGCGATACCGTACTTTTTGAAGAGGTCGGCACGGTAGAACATTGCCATTGGACCTGTATCCTGTGGAATTGCGTACACTGCGCTGCCCTGCGTGGATTGGCTCCACGTCCACGGCACAAACTGACTCTTGATCGAAGCCGCGTTATAAGCAGACATGTCGAGTAGACCGCCTGTACCTTCAAAGGTCGGCAAGAACTGGTACTCAACCTGACCCAAATCGGGAGCGTTCTTGGCTTGAATTTCGGTAAGGAATTTGGCATATGTGCCATTGTTACCTGCTGGAACCGATTGTACGTTTATTTTAATGTTTGGATGTGATGCGGTGTACAGTGCCGCGGCTTTTTCAATTCCTGGCACCCATGATGCAAATGTGAGAGTAACGGGGCCGCTACTAGTGCTACCACTCCCACCACTACTGTTACCTGTGCTTGTTGAGCCGCCGCATGCTGCGAGAGGTGCCAGCACCAGGACGGTAAGGACGAGTAATGCGAACTGTGAGAGGAGTTTCCAACGGGACGAGGAAAGATACTGCATGCAAGCCCTCCTTTGGGCCTTTACGTGTACACAATGTGTACCTAGCAAAATGTGTCTACATTGGACGCGAGTCGAGGTCGCTTCTCCATGCTCTTCTGCGAGTCATGGTAACGCTTCCAAATAATATACGTAAAAAAGTTAGCACTTCATCACGCTACATTGCAGAGTATCATAATGAAGTCAAGAGTGTCAATGCATGCGTTTAGGTCATTGTAAGGTCGCCTTGCTGTACTGCAAGCATCCTATCAGGTACAAGCACCATAATCGGATTGATCAAATCTACTATGCGAGAAAGATAGGTTGCGCGTTCTCATGGAAGTCAATAGTTTTACACACAATGATAGTGAACAGCTAGCGACAACACCATCTGTGTTGGAACCACCAGTTGTGCAGAAAAAACGCTCACGTAAGCGTAATATCACAATTTTTGTCGCGGTAAGCGTGTTGAACGTTGCTTTACTGGTATTACTCTGGACACAACTCACGACTCCCGCATCTCAAGCAAGCAATAATTCTGCGGCTACAGTTGGGGACGTTACCAGTCCACTACTAGGGAAGGCCGCACCTGACCTGACATTAGTTAAGCCAAATGGCTCGTTTGGGAGTACGCAAAAGCTATCTATTTCGCAGTTCAAAGGCAAGCCTGTTATTCTCAATTTCTGGGCGACATGGTGTGTACCATGTAATGATGAAGCACCTTTTCTGAAAACGAATGTCCCGAAACTACAGGCGCAAGGCGTGCAATACGTCAGTATTAACGCTGCCGCTGAAAGCCCAGGTGATATTGACGCATTCAACAAGAAGTATGGTCTTACCTTTTCTGGTGTCCAAGACACTGGAACAGGCTCCACGGCGGTCGCCTATGGTGTGGCGACGATTCCTGTGACTGTGTTCATTAACCGTGAAGGCATTATCAAAGCGATGCTAAGTGGGCAACTGACAGATGCTGGTCTCAAGCTAGAGTTGAGCAAGATTACGTCATGACGCTGCTGCTAGCAATACGTGTAGTGATGCGTGTTGCACACACAATTGCGGCGGCGGCATGGGTCGGTGGCAGTATTATGTATTTGCTAGTTGTCATTCCAGCTTTACGCCTAGGTGGGGCGACGCCTGCGGTTGCGGGCAATATCGCAAACCTGTTCAAGCGGCTAGTCAATAGCTGTATTGGTGTGTTGGTGTTAAGTGGTGCATACCTGACGTTTGACCGTTTGACTCAGACAACGCTTGGTTTACCATACATTATTGTGCTGATACTGAAGATTGCGGGAGCTATTGGGCTATTTGTGCTCGCACTTTATATTGGACAAAGTAATATTCGACGGCTGGCAAAGCGCACAACACAGCTCTCAAAAGTTGCGCCACAACTAATGCTCGCCCTCGGCATTCTCGTATTTATTCTTGGTGCTATACTCAATCAATTATTTGAAGCAACCATGCCACCCCATTCAAACTCGGTTAGGGACCGATGTATCGCGTCCTACGCGCCACCCGCCCCCCACGACGGCCGGTATACAGCGGTCCCTACAATATAAAGAGAGGTTCCTATCGTGCAACCTGCTATTGATACACATACATCACTACCACAGAGCGAACAAGCACCACCAGCAAAGCCGCGTAAAAGGCGTATACCATTGAGCTTTTTACTTGCAGGTATCGCTATTCTAAGTGCTATCGTGTATCTCGTTTTCATTAATACGCAGGCAACTGCTGCTTATGATATGACTGTAACCGAGTTACACAATTGTATGACTTGTACGTCGCAAACCGTGCGTGTTACAGGCACTGTACAAGCGGGTTCAGTTGTACGTGATGACGTTCATGAGCGTATCTCGTTCATCATTAATGATGGCAAGGCAGCTTTACCTGTAACATATAGTGGTGTAGTGCCTGATATTTTTCGCGTAGGTATCCAGGTTGTAGTTGAGGGAAAGTATACTGGACAAGGAGCGTTCCAGGCACTGACACTGCTTACAAAATGTCCATCGAAATTTCAGTCGGCGACACCATCAGCGAAATAACTAAGGAATAATGCATCGTGTATTTTTCAGATATTGGCACCATTGCGCTTATCCTGGCACTAGGTTTTTCTGTGCTTGCCATGATTGTTGCGGTTGTAGGAGCGGTGCATCGCACACCCGTATCATCGTTAGCTTTAGTTCTGAGCGCGAAACGTAGTGTACTCGCGGTAGCGTTTTTTCTACTACTGGCCTCGTATGCATTGGTTGAGTCGTTCCTGACGCATGATTTCGGGCTGCGTTACGTTTCCGATCACTCTAGCTTGTCGATGCCGTGGTACTACACTATCTCGGCCTTCTATGGTGGGCAAGAGGGATCACTACTCTACTGGGGTCTAATGCTGGCTGTCTTCTCTGCAATCTTTATCTTCACATCCCGGCGCGCGCCAGCAGCACTTGTGCCCTATGTCATCGTGACGCTGATGGCTATTGAGACCTTTTTACTCATTGTGTTAACATCCGTATCGAACCCTTTTGTACGGCTCCCTGGTGCTGCTCCTGCTGACGGTGCTGGCCTTAATCCACTTTTGATGGACCCAGGAATGCTTATTCATCCACCGATGCTACTGATGGGCTACATGAGCTTCGCGCTTCCTTTTGCCTTCGCGGTTGCCGCTCTTGTTACTGGCAAGTTGGATAGTGCATGGCTGCGTTCAATTCGTCGCTGGACTCTGGCGGCGTGGTCTATTCAAACGGCAGGTCTCGTTCTTGGGGCGTGGTGGGCTTATCATGTTTTAGGTTGGGGCGGCTATTGGGGTTGGGACCCTGTAGAGAACGCTGCATTACTGCCGTGGTTGACCGCGACAGCGTTTTTGCATTCAACAATGGTGCAGGAGCGGCGCGGTATGCTCAAGGTCTGGAACCTGTTCCTGGTCATTGCTTCATTTGCGCTCTCAATCTTTGGTACCTTCGAGGTGCGCAGTGGCATCATCAGTTCTGTGCATTCGTTCGCGTATTCTGATATCGGCTCGTACTTTCTTGTGTTTCTCGTTCTTATTATCGCCGTCTCAACTGGTCTCTTTTTGTATCGTCTGCCAAGGCTGAAACCGGAGCAAGAGTTCGACTCGGTAGTCTCACGCGAGGGCGTCTTTCTGCTCAACAACCTGTTGCTCATTGGTATTACTTTTGCGACTTTATGGGGAACAATCTTTCCGCTTATCTCAGTCGCATTACGCAAACAGGCGATGACGGTAGGACCGCCCTTCTACGAGAACGTCAATGGACCACTTTTCGCCCTCTTGATACTGGCTATGGGTGTTGGTCCTTTACTTGCATGGAGACGAACTGCCTTACGTTCGCTATGGCGAAATCTGAGTGTACCTGCTGTGCTTGCCGCGCTATGTGCCGTCATTCTACCTCTAGTTGGTGTAACCGACGTACTTGCGAATATTGGCTTCTCGGTCTGCACGTTTACGGCTGGTGCTATTCTTTACGAGTTGTGGCGTGGCATGTTGGTACGTCACGCGCATGGCGAGCCGTACCCAGTCGCGCTTTACATGCTGTTTCGGCGTTATCGACAACGCTATGGTGGGTACATTGTCCATCTTGGCTTGGTCTTGCTCGCCGTTGGCGTGATTGGTTCACACTTTTTTCAGCAACAAAAAGATGTTGTACTTAAAGCTGGGCAAGAGGTGTCCTTTGCGGGCAATCGTCTTGTCTACTTTGGCAACCTTGATGACAAGCAGTCTGATAAAGAGATCATCACCTCACAACTGCAAATTTGGCGTGATGGTCATTTACAGCAGTACATTTATCCAGGGCGCACCTTCTATCGTAGTTTCCAGGATCAGCCAGCAAGCCAGATATCAATTACCTCGATTGGCTTGAACGACTTCTATGTGGTGCTAGAAAACTTCAGTGGACCTGGCGAGGCAACCATTCATATCTATCTCAATCCGCTTACCTCGCTTGTTTGGTATGGTGGACTGCTTATGCTTATAGGCGGTATTATCTGCTGGTGGCCCGAACGTCGTAAAGTTCTAGTAACACAGCGTGCGACTCAGCCAACTTCCGCAAAGGAGGTGCTGGCATGAAGCACAAAGAATCCCTGTACGGGTCTGCTTTAGCACACCCTATCGTCTCGAATGTGCGAAGAGGGTGTGCTAAAGCAGACCCGTACAGGACTTCGCTGTTTATCCTCATCAGCGTGGTTCTCTTGGTTGCGGCTCTCTGGTCGTATATGTCTTTTACGGCCTCGACACATCAGACACTTGACCAACATGTACAAAAACTAGGGGCGCAGTTAAAATGTCCCGTGTGTCAGGGCGAATCTGTAGCGGACTCGTCGTCGGATCGGGCGCAAGAGATACGGGCAATTATTCGGCAGCAAATACAGGCGGGTCAGTCGGACCAGCAGATCATTCAGTACTTTAGTGATCGCTATGGCACGCAGATAGTGTGGTCGCCACCGTGGTGGGGCTTCTCGCTACTTGCATGGCTTGTTCCTGTAGCCTTGTTACTTGGCGGTCTCGTTCTCATCTTTTTTACGCTGCGTGATTGGCGTATGCCTGTTGTCAGCATCGCCGCAAACACAGTAGAGCAGGGATATAGTACAACGGGTATGATGCATGAGGAAGACGCGGAACTTGCTACTATCGACGAGACTGAGCTAGCGCAGTACCGTGTGCAACTTGAACATGAGCTTGCCACTGAAGATGCCCTCTTCGAGCGACCTGTACGTAAGAGCGGACAGACGGAGGCATACTAATGGTACTTTCTATTCTACTTGCACTAGCATTAGGTATTGTCGCACTTACTTTCGTACTTACTCCACTCTTACGTTACGCACCGATGAAGGCTATGGGCCAGGCTATACCGATAAGTGAAGATACTGTGCCTGTGACACGTACTGCCATGACCGAGCGCGAACAATCGGCAAGAAGCGCGTTACAGGAAATCGAGTTAGACTATCAACTTGGCAATATTTCGGAAGAGGACTACAATACGTTACGTGAACGCTATATGCGCCGCGCTCTGATTGCGCTAAAATCGCGTCACGACAACGGACAAGACATTGCTACCGAAGAGACTGTAGATACAACATATGACCACGACAAAGAACTTGACGATCTCATCGAGGAGCAATTGCGCACGCTAAAGGAACAAGGGACTGATGCAACGGATTAAACAGGGATATACGAAAATTGAATATACGAACGTCTATAGGGGCCTTAATTCATTACGCCCTCACCTTCATACACAAATTCAGACGATTTTTGCTAACGTTTCTATGTCCTCTGCAAAATGTATATGGGGACGAGGGCGTAATGAATTAAGGCCCCTACTGATTCTCTGCGTCCTTGCATCGTTCCTCTTTTTTCCGCTATCCGCTTCGGCCCACGCATCCACTAGCTCTGGACATATTACAGGTCAACTTCTCGATGGTACAAAGAATAATACGCCGTTGGCGGGTCAGCAGGTCACGCTACAAGAGGCGCAAGGGGCTAATGCAAAAGATGTGTCAACTGTGACGACTGACGCGCACGGGGGCTATAGTTTCGCTAATCTCGCAACAGATAAGACGATCAATTACGCGGTCTATATGAGTTATCAGGGAGCGCAATATGTGAGCGGTCTCGTTGCACTGGACACGACTCCAACACAAAAGGTGAATTTGACTGTCTATGAGGCGACGAAGAGTACCGCGAAGATTGCTGTATTACTGGACACTATTTTGATGCATCAACCCGATCCTCAAACGGGCTTGATGAACGTCTCCGAAATACTCTCATTCAGAAACTTGGACTCACATACCTATGTTGGCTCATTTGACACAAGCAAGGGCAAGCCTAATACATTGCGCTTCTCACTTCCTGGCAATGCGAAAAATGTTACACTAGGCACAGGCTTCGATGGGTATCAAACTGTTCAGGTTGATTTAGGCTTTGCGACAAACGCCGCACTGCCACCAGGAATTACACAGTTCTCATTCTCATACGAGATACCATATACTGCCGCCGCCTATAACTTTCGCTATGTCGTTGTCTATCCAACATTGCAATTATCGCTCCTGGTACCGCCAAGCCTTCAGGTTGATCCAGGCTTCATGTCCTCTGCTGGCATCACGAACTCTGGCGATCATCCGTATCGGCTCTTCCAATCATCGGACTTGCTCGCAAATGACGAAGTTCATGTAACCCTCGAAGGGTTGACAGCACCAACGACGAACAGTTCGACGTCGGTGCTCAATACAAACACCATCTGGCTTATTGTTGGCGGTATTGTGCTTCTTGCAATTATTGCTATCGTTGGCTTTCTCTCTAGCTTTAATCGTCGGAAGAAGAGGGCTGAGACACGCAAGCGGAATAAGGGCAAGTCAACGACCTCTGTGACTGCGAAAGACACAAAAAAAGAAGTTATTCCCGCAACCCCAAAAGACAAGAAAGAAGCACTCCTGCAAGAGCTACTCACGCTTGATAAATCATATGAGTCCGGTAAACTCTCCAAGGCAATCTACACCGACCGTCGAGCTAAGACAAAAGCACGTCTACGTTCCCTGCTTAACGAACAGGAGGCAGCGCGTCGATGATGAATTTAGCTACGGATATTTGTAGGGACCGATTTATCACGTCCTTCTCAGCAATCGAGAGGCCGAGAGGACGTGATAAATCGGTCCCTACAGGTGACGTATCAGCGTTACTGTATCCACCTGTAACATCCAACCCATACATGAGCATTGTTGGTCTCAAAAAGACGTACGGTCTCAAGCCTATTTTGCGGGGTATCGACTTGAGCGTACAACAGGGGGAACGTATCGCTATTCTCGG